>JAHEAA010000012.1 GCA_019721035.1 Candidatus Sysuiplasma acidicola | reverse complement strand
CACTGGACTGTGTATGAACCGGATAACGCACCGTTTACGCAATCGCTCGTGGGCCACATACTCAGGGGAACATACATTGCGAACGGCGTGCTGCTGGATTTGCAGGTCAAGACATAAGAGGTGAACGGACAGCACATGTTATGTCTGAACGCAATACAATGAGCAGGACAAACCTTTCCCCTGTTGAATTTCATATCACAAAGGATAAGAGCGCTCTAAAACGATTACTGGTGTGCAGCAAATGAAAGGAATCGGGAGTCCGGGAAAGAATGCCGCATCGGTCGTGATTATTGTAGTCGTGATAGCAGTCATATCGGCTGTCGTTTCGCTCCAGCCACATGATCCCGGCTTGGTCGTTGTCAATAACTCAAAGGTTGTTCCATTCACATGGACGCTTCGATCAAACAGCACCGCACACATAACCGGAGGCGTCACTAGTTATTTTCAGGCGCCAAATGACAACGCCACGAATTCTACTTTATATTTTAATGCCGAATTTGTCCCGTTACCGAATCCCAGTGCTAATAATGAACTATTTTTTGAGTTCTTTACAAACATAACAGGCAACATCTCCTCCGTCCTGCATCCTGATTATATCACATTCACATTGAACGACTACGGAAACAATACTAACTTTGTCCAGAGTGGAGAGGTGCAGACAGTTTATTCGATTCCAACGCCAGCAGACAATGTTTCACCTATAAACAACGGCATAAACACTTCGTTCGGCCATATTGGTTCTTTGTTATACTCGGCTAAACTGTTGAACGTTTTATCGACCGGTCATTCTGTATACCATTTCCATTTCAACGGCATGACGCTGATAACACTCTCGTACAGCTCCTTGACAAACAAGACTACAATCAACACTTTTCATCTCTACGCGCAACTGAAAGGTCTCAGCAAAGTTGTAACCTGCGAACTGACCTTTGTAATAACCACAGTCGCATGACAGTGCGATAGCGGGTTAGGCATCTTTCAGGCATAATTGAGTGTGTGGTCATTATGAAGCAGCACGACAATTGCGCCTGCAAGGGCCGGTATAGCCAATATTATCAATGCCAGATATCCGATTTACATGATGTACATTGCAAACAGTATGACAAGAATGTTCTACAACATGGAAAAACTAGGTGCCTTGAACAATGCTGCCGACAACAGCAGAAAGATGATGCCGAATAGAGGAAACAGCACCGAATGCGTGAAAATAAAAACAACAATCAGCTGAAGACCACTCAGCGCAGCCGCCCAATCTGAAGACTTCAGTTGCATTGACCCTCCCGCTTCAAGCTGCGCGTATTCGATCGACTTTGCATATTTTCATCATTGTTACCGGTTACGGCATCACCCATCGTTCAGGTGTTTATCGACACTATGATAATGGTTGAGCCACAGTATTTCCCACGCATCAATTCCGTTGAACAAGACTGAATTAAACCTCATATGCCGCTGCCGTTCCGGCATATACAGGCGACTGTTCTCACTGCACGGAATGTATGCCGGGAGTTATTTCATAATTTTGACGCTCAACATATAAATAAATTGCAGCATTTTGCATCAGAATGAACGACAGCAGGCGAAAGTGGCTCACTCGGGAAGTGTTTCTGATATCCTTCTCAGCATTCTTCGCCGATCTCGGTTATCAGGCCATAGTGGGCCTTTTCCCCATTGTCGTACGGTTTCTGCTCAGACAACCCGCTTATGTGTTCGGCTTTCTTATGGCGCTGACCTACGGCATCGGCTCCCTGGTGTCGTATGCCGGCGGAAGACTGGGTGACAGATATAGCAAGAAAAAACTCGCTATCGGCGGAAACCTGCTCATCACGCTTCTCTCCGCCAGCGGTCTTCCTGGAAACATAGCCGAAAGCTCTGCGCTATATCTCGGCGGCTGGTGGTCGAGAGATTTCAGATCGCCGGTGAGGAAGGCCATGCTGGTGGAAGTTTCCGATCCCGGTTATACCAAGAAAATATTCGGTTTTCTCCATTCTCTGGATGTCGGCGGCGGCATGATTTCTACTATTATCGCATTTCTCCTCCTCTACAGCGGTTTAGGCGTACCGATGGTCATGCTCGTGATGGTTGTGCCCATACTTGTTTCGTCGGTCTGTCTGTCCATGGTGAGGGAGGGCAAGCATGAAAAATTTGTTAACGCGCCTCCTGTCAGCGCTGCGGACGCGGTGACGAACGCATCTTCCATGAAGCTCTTCCTCGTGTCCGCCGGGCTGTTTGGCTTCAGTTATTACAGTCTCGGCTTCCCGATAATCACTGTCGCAGATGCGACACACAGTTATGCACTCGGCCTTCTATCATACACCGTATTTCTCGGCGTTTCGGGAATCACTGGATACATTCTTGGCTCGTCGCGGCTGAAGGCCGCTTCGGGACTGTGGAAACTCGGTTACTCTGTCTCGGCACTCGGTTCTCTGTTCATAGGACTGTCCTATCAGTATCACCTGGGCCTGCCGGCCTTCTACCTGTCTATTGCCACTCTTGGTTTCGGAACGGGAAGCATCGAAACTTTCGAGCCTGTCGTGGCATCGATACTCAGCCCGTCTGCGCGCATCTCAAGAGGCATGGGTTCGCTGAGCGCATGGAGGGGCATAGGCCTCTTTTCATCCAACCTGCTCATGGGTCTGCTGTTCACATTCAGCGTTCTGGATTCCTATCTGTATGCATTTCTGACGGCCTCTGCCGCGGCCTTCATCATGTGGTTTGTCCAGCGGCGCACTTCCTTTTTGAGGGACAAATCGTTCAGCTGAGCCTTTCGTACACTTCCCTCAGCTCAGACGGAATGCTCACTGCTTTCCATCTGGTTGTGTCAACACACACGAGTGTGACCGAACCCTTTGCAGCAACCCTGGCTCCTGTAACGTTCAGGACTTCAAAGTTCAGGCTCACTGCCTTGTCCTTCAATTCGGAAAGTTTCAGCGAAACTTCGACCTCATCTCCGAACCTGCAGGGGAATTCGTATGTGCATTTCACATCCACCCTTGGAAACGCGATAGAATGTTTCTCTGAAATGCCCCTGTGATCTATGCCGGTGCTCGCATAGAATGCCTCCTCCGTCTTCTCAAAATAACGGAAGTAATTGGAAAAGTGAACAACTGATAAAGCGTCTGTGTCAACCCAGTTTACGGGGAAACGATGCCTGAAGGCTGTCATTGGCGTCCATATGCACAACGCTGTTAAAACATTTCGCCGACTTCGACAGATAAACTGATTTAATCCCTGGGTGTTAGGATCCTGCGATGTGAAATGAAAATAGCCATCATTACTGCGGAAACGCTGCCTTTCTCAAAATCAGGCGGACTTGCCGATTATGTATATTCCCTGTCCAATGCGCTGTCCGCTGCGGGACATGAGGTTGATGTCATTACACCGGACTACAGCGAAAAAACACCCCCGGTCAGTCCTTCATATACCGTGAACGGAACAACATTCGGCGTAACGGTACAGAAAACAGAGAGGTGGTCAGCCTTAAAACTCTCCAATGCCGAATTCTTCGGCAGACCAGAGATGTATGGATACGATGATGACAACAGACGATTTGCCTATTTCGCAGCCGCTGCCGCACAGGCAGTGTCTGCCGGCTCATATGATACAGTGCACTGCAACGACTGGCAAACCGGCTTTGTTCCTCTCCTCCTGAAACAACAGGGCAGTGAGGTCCGGTCAGTCTTTACGATTCATAATCTGCAGTTCCAGGGAAATTCGCCGCCGTCGATTATGGGCGAGATTGGCATAAATCAGTCATATTTCAGTATCGAGGGTATAGAGTTTTACGGCAATGTCAGTGCCATGAAGGCAGGCATTGTGTACAGCGACAGAATAGTCACTGTGAGTCCGACATACAGTCGTGAAATACAGACGGAGAAATACGGTTTTGGCATGGACGGCATCATCAGGAAACACAGCGCCAGGTTGAGCGGTATACTGAATGGTATTGATTACAAAATGTGGAATCCCTCCACGGATGCGCTGCTTCCCGCGAATTACAGCCTGCAGGCCATGAATGGAAAGTCCGCCTGCAAGAGTGCACTTCAGAGAACATTCTCGCTGCCGCAGGTGAAGAGACCCCTCATCGTCTCTATCGGCCGTCTCTGGGCACAGAAAGGCATTGACCTGCTGATCGACGCACTCGATGATATTGAAGGAGGATTTCAGTTCATTATACTCGGAACAGGCGATCGTGACCTTATGAACAGGATTCAGGAAAAAGCCGCTTCGGATATAAATGTCAGGGCCGTCCTGCGCTATGACGAGGAGCTCGCCCACAGGATGTATGCGGCGTCCGATATTTTTGCAATGCCCTCAAGATTCGAACCGTGCGGTTTGAGTCAGATGATATGCATGCGTTACGGCTCCGTGCCAGTGGTGAGGAGAACTGGCGGTCTGGCCGATACGGTCACGGATTTCGATCCGGACACGGCGGAAGGAAACGGGTTCGTATTTGAGGATGAGAGTGAAGAACAGCTCGCTTATGCTCTCACGCGCGCCGTCCAGACTTTCTCGCTGCCGGAAACATGGTCTGTTCTGGTAAGAAACTGCATGTCTACGGACCATTCATGGGAGGCATCGGCGAAGAAGTATGAATCGCTCTATGCGGAACTGATACGGCAAACTAGAGTCTCCTGAGCGTCGATATTTCCTTTCTGTATGCTTTCTCACCGCCGGGCGTCTCCAGTATCATGGGTATGCGGGAAAGCCCGCGGTAATGCATCAGTGCCCTGAATCCCTCTATTCCAATCTTTCCCCTGCCTATGTTTTCATGTCTGTCAAGGCGTTTCCCGAGGTCTGCTCTGGAATCATTCAGATGAAATGCAAGCAGGCGCTTCATGCCAATTGTGTCCCGGAATTTTTTCATCGTTGCATTCAGGCCTTTCACGTTTCTTATATCGTAACCTGCTGCAAATATGTGGCAACTGTCTATGCAGGTTCCGAGTCTGGGCGAATCCACGGCATCGAGGATGCGTGCTATCGATTCGAAACTGTGGCATATCACATTGCCCTGTCCGGCCATGGTTTCGAGAGCCATTCTCACATCAGAACCCTCCGTCTGGCGAAGCACTTCCCTCAGGCTCTCCACCTCTGTGTTTTCACCTTTCTCGTCCCCGGAGCCCATGTGGCTGCCGGGATGGAAAATGTATGTCTGCACGCCAAGCTGGCCGCATCTTGTCATTTCGTCCACAGCTGCTTCTATCGAAATGCGTCTCAGCCTGTCTTCGGGGCTGGCAAGATTGATGAGGTAGGAACCGTGAGCAACGATACTCTTCAGTCCTGACTCGCCGTACACTGTTCTGAACTGTTCCGCGTCACTCTGTTCGATCGGTTTTGCCTTCCACTGCATCTGGTTTCTTGTGAATATCTGGATTGCGTCAGCCTTTATAGAGAGACCCGATGTGACGGCGTTTTCAAATCCGCCGCCAATGCCAACGTGAGCGCCAAGCAGCAAATTTACACCCGTGCTTCACTTCTCAAACTTGCTCATGACGCTTATGAGCTCGCTCAGTTCAAATGGTTTGATAATATATGATGAGGCTCCAAGCTCTATTGCTCTCTTTTGCATCGTTCTGTCATACAGCGCGCTTACTGCAACTATCTTCGCATCCGGATAGCTGTGCAGTATCTCCTTTATGGCCTCCAGGCCGTCCTTGTTAGGCATAGCCAGATCTATGAGAACAACATCCGGATTCTTCTCCGAATATAAGCGCACCGCATCATTTCCATCCTGTCCCTCTCCCACAATCTCATAATTGTACGCAGAAAGCGCCGCTACCATTGCTGCCCGCGTCAGAGAGGAATCATCAACAACCAGAACTTTCATCACAGCCACGCCCTTTTACGTACTCGCAACAGTTCCTGATTATTTATAAAGTTCTTATCGGGTTTCAGTAAAAGTCTCTGTTCCGTGCCCTGGAAGCCTGACGGCGCGTCATCACAGTCCAACGCGCTTTGCGCACAAATGACGAAATTCGTAAATCATACCACGAATCACACCGACAACACTCCTGCATGCCTTGCTGCGTTGAAATCCCCTTCCATTAAGTGCCAGGGCACGTACTCAAACGCAGGCCGTAAATTCCATTAATCTGTAACTCCGTCGGCTCCTGCACAATTCATCCTTCCCAGAGGCTGTTTACTTCTCGGAATGGAAAACAGGAGACCTGGCTGTGGAAATACTCGGAACGAACCTGAGGCTCTACTCCTATGCTGCCAAGGAGATCATCACCAACAGACATTTCTCCTCTCTCCCCGGTTTCAACTCAATTTATCTTCCCGAAAACCTCACCGCGCTCAATGCAGGTACGCCTGATGGAAGCGACCTGTTCATCGAAGACGATAACAGGGGGGCGATTTCGCCGGAACCTGTTGCGAATATAGACGGGACGGACTTTCATCTCTCGGTCAAGGGGATTGGTTCAACAACTGATCCCTTCTCGCTCCGGTTGCTTGACCCCGAATACGTGGCATCGCTTACAGGCGATGCGGTTCTGAGGGACAAAATACGAAAGGCAAACGGGGTACCGGCAAGGTTCATAACAGGCGAGCTCTGGCTGAGAGGATCGCCATACGGCGGCCAGGGGCTTGAACATGCGGCCACCGCGCTCAGGGTATCCGAGATGGCAGACATAACTTCAATAAACGGCTTCAGGATTGCTCCCGTTATACGTGTAGTCCCCCTTCCTGAAGATATGGAAATGGAACTGAAGAAGATATTCTGGTACAGAAGGTTCAGCGGCAGGATAGTTCAGGAGATTCGACTGGTGCCGTCCAACATAAGAGTCTATTTCCATGCGGGGAATGTCATAGGGCGAAATATGAGGAGGATATTCGACATGTTCCGGGTTGACAGCAACGACAGGGCATATGAGTTCGAATGCAACTACATCAGGAGTTGCATTGCCCTTCTCACACTTTTCCCCAGGACATTGGCGATGAAGGACAACGGAAGATACACCGGCCTTGATTTCAACGATGTGTGGCTTGACAAGGATGCAGTGATCTCTCCTGACGGTACTGTCTATTTTGTTGATCTTGAAGGCATCGAGGAAAGAACTGTCGACGCAGATCATGTCATTGATAAGATTGAGGAACAGCTGTACCGGTCACTGTATGAATTCATGTTTGCCTACGAACAGATTGAGCACGAGAGGGCTTCACGCTTTGGCAGAGCTAGCGACAGAAGAACACAGTTCAGGATACTTGTCAGGGAAGCTCTGAGGAGTGATCCGTTCATAGACGTATCTGACCGCGGGGGTTCTTTAATATTGACAATTAAGAATAAATTGAACGAAGAAAATCTAAATAAGTCTTTTGCGATTGTTGACGGGGATATGATATGAAGTGTTCTGACGTGTACTATTTTTTCAACCAGATTTCGAGCAGGACCATAACCGCGCAGGTCTCTCCAGCGGATCTGGAAATGCTGCAGACCGGCGGGTACATACAGTCGCTGACAAAGGACGACTATGACAAACTGACTGCCGACATCGGTCAAATTGAGCAGCTCTCCAGTGACATAGCGCAGCGGAAACAGAAGGAACAGCAGCAGAGAGAGGCTTTTGAACCTGATTTCAGAGAGGTTCACTCTATTTTCTTCCGTGTGGCTCATGGCAGGGAAAAGGAAGAGGAGGAGATGCAGAAGGTACAGCAGGAAGAGGATGCGTTGAAAAAAATGGATTCGGATATTTCTGGAGAGGAGTCTATGCTTGCCTCGTACATAAACAGGAAATCGCTCCTCGACAAGCTCGTTCCATATGGGGATGCGCATGTTGCCCTGACAGAACAGGGGCTTGCCTCCATGAAAGACCTCGGCATCAGAATGTACAGGGTTTCGGACACCGATTTTTCATCCTATGTGCAGCAGATGAACCAGACGCTGAGCGAGCTCGGGGGCATAGCAGACCGGGGAAGGGATCATTTCCGTTTTCTCACTCAGGCACTCACGGATGTCGGGGCGTCTGAAATGTGGAGCACAGCAATCGGTCTTTCAAAGATGCAGGGAGATCCGAAGGCTCTTGACGCACGGTTTATTCAGGCTTTCGACGGCATAGAGAAGATGTCGCACAACATGGAAAACAGGCTCTCTGCATCAGAGGTCCTTGCATGTTCGGGCGCCGATCTGACCAGCACAATCCCTGAGCTTTTCGAGCTTGACCATGAAGTCAGACACAGGCTTGGCGTTCCAAAAGAGCTCTCTGCCGGAGTATCTTCCATACTGTTCTTCGGAAAAAGGCACGACGGTACATTTCCTCTGGACACATTCGGGAATTTCAGGCAGCTCACCAACTCCTACGAATCTGCCGCGCTCATGTCGATTGTTAACAGCTCCCCAGACGATTTGACGAAGAAATTCATGGCTATGAGGGCACTCTTCAATTCATGGGGCTTTGAAGTGTCTGAAGACACGGAACTGTCGGCCGCGTACCTCGCAGTGTCCGATCTGCCTGCCGACGGATTTCAAAGCAAGCTGGCAATTGTGACGGAGGGATTGAAACACTATCTAGAGTATCCCCTCGTCGCCGCAGCCATACTCACTTCAATACCGGTCATGGAGGCAAACGAGACACTCAACCTGCTCGAGAAAACCTACTCCATCATTGGTGTCAGGGCGACGGGACTTGAACAGTCGGAGCTGATCGCTCTTGCAGTCAGAATGATACACGGCATCAAGAACGAGCTTGTCAGGGACCTCGACAGCACTGCACGGATCACTGAGACTCCGGTACAGTTCACCTATGCCGCCTCACGACCGTTCGTTCCTCTATACATGCCAATGATGATTGTGCATTCTTCCTACTATTCTACCTTCAGCGGCATCGGTGGAGCCCATCCGGGACACGTCCATGCCCTCGGAGGATTTGTCGGATGATGTATTGGAAGGCGGCGGCTGCACTCTTAATCACATCGATGCTTCTGCTGCCGCCCGCTGCGACAGCACACAATGTCCCGAAGGCTGGTGATTACTTCAACTACCACGAGGCGATAACAGTCAACGGCGGGAAGGGAAACTACACAGGGTACACGGAGCAGCAGAGTGTCAACGGCACTGAGCGCATCAGTGCACTGAACCCCGGAGACATTGCCTCCGCATTCTATCAGTATTTCTGGACATACCACAACAGTACTGGCGGATACAGCAGTGGAAGCTCGGCAGGCAACTTCACTTTCTCGTATCATACATACAGGTATGTCAACGGGACGGACAACCAGACAGGCTACTCCAATCCGTATGTATGGTTCTACATGAATAACTCTCTCGGCAGGTCAAGTCAATTCTATCTGCTGAACACGCAGATGACGATTGTCTCAACGGACTACAGCTACAGGCTTCCTTCAACTGACGGTTATGTTAAAACAATATACGCTCAGGGGACTGGTTCATACCAGAGAAACGATGCCTATGGCAGTTTTACTGCCACTTATGACTGGAAGACCTATTTTGATCCGTCTACCGGTTTCATAGTCGCTTATTTTTACACGGAACATGACAGCAACTCATTAGGCGACGGCTTCACCTATACGGAGATTCTATATGTGACAGGCACGAGCTACGCGCTGACGCCGGCTGCTGCTCCAACCCCCCAGCCGTCATCTCTCAGCACCGCTGATATGCTGCTTTTGGCCCTGGTTATCGTCGTTGTGCTGGTCATCGTCTCAGTCCTGGTCTTCCGCTCGCGTTCAAAAAGGAACAGGCAGAAGCTGCCAAGGCACCCCGGTGATGGAAGGGTCGGTTACTCCTACGCGCCCGTCCAGCAGCAGGCTCAGCGTCCTGCGGGACCGCCGCCGATAAACCTCACTCCCGAACAGCCGGCGGTACAGCAGATTGTTGTCAAGGAAGTTGTGAAGGTGAAATGCCAGTTCTGCGGAACGCTGATAGATTCGACAGCCCTCAAATGCCCTGTCTGCGGAGCCCCTCGCAGCTGATTCTGATTTGAGCACGACAGAGCGTAATCGATTCCGGAAGTCACTCTTCAGCCGAAGTAATGATACATCTCACCGGCCTGATGCATTCCTCCCCTTGCGGCAATGCTGCGAGATGCCTTATTTGACTCTGCAATTTCGGAAAAGGCGTACCGCGCACCACTCCTTCCGAGCCATAGCAGGCGTGCAAACAGAAGGTCGGTCCCAACGCCCTGCTTCCTGAATTGCGGAGAAACGGCGAGTGAGTGCAGGCGGCCTTTCTCACCTGCCATGGCAAGCCATGCCGCCCCCGCGATGTTCCTGCCGTTGCGGACGATGAAGCACTTTTCTCCTGCGGCAAAAGCGGCGTGGATCCATCCGGGGTTAATTCTGGCACCCACATTTTTCATCACATCGAGAACATCAGGAAGGTCCTCATCACGGGCCAGACGCACCTCGTGAACAAACCTGTGCATGAATGAAAAATCAGACATGTCCCGGGCGTATATCAGGTAAACCTCCTTTCTGAGATCGAGCGGTAATTCTGAAAAAAAGGCCATCTTGCTTTTGAGACCGGATAGCAGATAGCATGCATCCCTGCTCCTTGTGAATATGCTGCCCGTTTTTTCTACTGCGTCATACAGCAGCAGGCCGCACACGGCACCATTGTCTTTCTGCACAGCATGCACCTCCCCTCCGGCAAGAAGTGTTTCCGCAGCAAACTGCTTGAGGAATGGATTGAAGAAAGACACGTCCTCGAAGTGCAGATGCTTCAATTCCATCACATCTGTTATCATTCGAGGCGTAATACCGTTTATTCCTACTTCTGCCTCCTGGTTCACATACTGCAATGGCATAAGTTGTTAATGAGTTTCGCTGTGTGGTACGTGAAGCGTAAAACCATCGCTTTCAAACTATGGCTGTATGGCCTTCCACCGCATAAGTCTCAATAAGTTTTTCAGGGTTTACCACCAGGCAGAGCCTTCCCACATCAAACGCTTTCATCTGACCCAGCTCAGAGAGACTCCTTCTCCTTGTCGCGCAGTCGCCCCGCTATGACTGTCCTTCCTGAACTTGATCCTTTGCCTCGGTCCGGATCTAGGACTGCATTCAGCCAGCGCGCTCCTGGCATTTTCGCTCCTTTGAAGTCAATTCAAGATTCATAACCACGTATGCAGAGCTCCAGTCGTGTGCGGTACAATTGTTTGGCAGGAGCGCAACAAATGTTTTTTATGCCGGTGAACCAAATAACGCATAAATAGGTATAGTATGTTCTCGCGAAGAGTCAGAATGCTCACCATTGATTGTATTTAGTCGAGATGCAAAGAGGCATTGAAATTGTCCGAAATCAGAAAGGATTACGTAACTGATACATGGGTGGTTATATCAGAAGAGAGGGCGATGCGGCCCAAAGATTACGTCAAACCGCGTCCGCCCGTGGTTCAGAAAACCTGTGTGTTCTGTGAAGGAAACGAAAAAATGACGCCTCCCGAGATATATGCATTCAGATCGGAAGGCACTAAGGCAGACGATCCCGGGTGGTGGATAAGAACTGTGCCGAACAAATACCCGGCCCTGCGCATCGAAGGCGAACTGCAAAAGAAGTCCGGCTCTGTTTTCACCTCCATGACAGGCATTGGGTGCCACGAAGTCGTAATCGAGTCGCCCGCACATGACCGGTCCATAGCGCTTCTTGAAACTAGGCAGATAAGGGAACTGCTGGAAATGTACAGGGCGCGTCTCGCAGATCTGAGCGGAGACAGGCGTTTCAAGTACATACTCATATTCGAAAACCACGGAGCAGAGGCAGGTGCCTCTCTGGAACATCCGCACAGCCAGATTATTGCAACACCGATGATACCCGTCTATGTTGCCGGAGAACTCCGCGGTGCCGAGCACTACTACATCGATATGGGTGGCGAATGCATCTATGATACAATAATAAAGGAAGAGCTGGCGCAATCGAAGAGGGTGGTATTCGAAAACAGTTCGTTTGTCTGCCTGACGCCGTTCGCGTCCAAGTATCCCTATGAACTCATGATATTGCCCAAGCGGCATTCATCCTCGTTCGTCGAGTGCGCGCATCACGAAATCGCGGATCTGGCGGAAATGCTGGGCAACACACTCTCCTCGCTTTACAAAGTGCTCGAGGATCCGCCCTACAACTTTTACATTCACACCGCGCCTGTCAACACACGCGAACACCCCTTTTATCACTGGCATATCGAGATAATTCCCAGGGTGAGTAAACTGGCAGGATTCGAGAGAGGCACAGGTTTCTACATAAATTCCCTGTCCCCGGAGAACGCGGCAGCTCAGCTGAGCGCAGTGCTCTACAACACTCAGACACAGGATCACAAACCCACGGCTGAAACGATCTTGAGAGTGCCTGAAACAAACTGAAATGCATAGTAACTCGAATCGATCCTTGCGCCGCGCATCTTCATCAATCTGAAGATCGGCATGGTACCATGCGCGGAGTCGCCCGCCCTCGTGAACTGAACGACGCCGTCTGCAAGATATGCCTCGGCGGATTTTTCAGAAACCGATATATCATAACTGCCTTCCTTGACCGCTATCGCTGTCAGTCCGCTGTTTCTGCACCATTCGAAAAATTCGAAGGTTGCCTTCCTTGCTTTTTCGTTGGAAACCATCGACGCAAGGGCATTAAGGCTGTCCAGGACGAGAAGCGAATAATTGAAGAGCCTCCTCTGCTCCTCGATGTAGCGCATCAGCAGTTTGCGCCACGTGCCCTGCATTTCCGCAGTATTCTTCTTTATCTCCCTTCTGTCTACAATTCGTATCCTGGCCCTGTCCTCTGCCTTCATTATTCCCATCAGCAGTAGCTTGGACTCCAGTGCTTTGGCGCTTTCTCCGAGAACAATGTAAAGGACATTGCGCTCCTGTTCTCTGGCAATCTTCAGCAACTGGTCTGCAGCAAGAATCGATTTCATCGTCCCGGGGGGACCGACAAACAGCACAACGGACTCCTCCGGCAGCCCGGGGCTCATTACCTTTTCTGATATGAACGCCAGATGTTTCAGTTGTGTGTTATGCGAAACACCGGTGTCTGTGGCCTGTATTTCCCTGATGCGGCCCAGATGCTTATCAACAAGTGCCCTGAACTCCGGATCTGTACGCTTTCTGAGTCTGCGGATGTTCCTCTTTCTTTCATTTTCCTCAGGCGGCTTTTCACCGGCGGGTCTGCGTGAAGCCAGGGACAGTCGCGCAGCCTCATTTTTCATATTAATCACGCGTTTGTTGGCTTCTTCGACCTGTTTTCTGAGTTCCTCTATGATCTTCTGGGATTCCAGGGCATCCTCGTAAGAACGTTCCACCTTCTTATCAGACACATTTGAATCCGACAGATCCCTGATGCCATAACCCGAGGTGGTTTTGCCTCCGAAGCTGATTGCCTCAATTGTGTAATCGGACCCCCATCTCGTCCCGCCGTCTTTCTCTGTCACCGTATCTCCGGAGTCGCGCGAGCCTGCGATCAGTTCTTCTCCGCATCTTCCGCACTGCCGTTCAGATCGTTTCAGCGCATAACCGCATACAGGGCAGAACTGAACGTTGGGCATGATGTTCAACTCATGGATTGCGTTACGACAAACCTTCCGTCCTGAAACTGAAGAGAATAATATGAAGTATCGTGCTCTGTATTCCTCATCTTCACGCACCTTATCCGCCTTCTCACTGCATCAGTCTCTTCCGACGAGAGGCTTAGATTGATTATGCCGTCTGACAGGTAGCCTTCCTCGCGCCCTTTTTCCATGACCTCTTCCGGGTCGCTCTCCGAAATCAGGACAGAGGTCAGATTCATTTCCCTGAGCCATTCGAAAAGAAAGAAAATCTGGCTCCTCCTGGATGTAGCGCCCACAGAAATATCCAGTACATCAAGCGAATCGAGCACCAGTATTTCGGTCTGCGCCTCCTTGACTATATTCGACAGATGCTCCCTGAGCACCGAAATAACCGTTTCATCCGTCTCCGCCTGTTCCAGCTCCTCCCTCACATTTCCCAGATCCACGATTCTGATTCTCTTCTCGCCTTCGACGTCCATGCCCATCGATTTCATCTGGCGTATGAGGCTCTGTTTTCCCTGTTCAAATGAAACGTAGACTGAGCCTATGCCATTGTTACTTGCATTTTTGTAGAGCATGTTGAATGCCATCGACGATTTCATCGTGCCCGGCCTGCCGGACAGCAGTACTATGTTTCCCTGAGGTATCCCTCCGCCGATGACCTTGTCAAACCCCTCCACATACGTCCTGATCCTGCGTTCCTGGCTTTCCTGCATACAGCTCAACCCCCGCCCGGCGCTCTTCCCGGCGCTCTCTCTTCATGTCTGCCCGGGTCAGACTCAGTCAGATCAATCTTGTTTTTCTGTATCGGTCCTTCCAGCTTCAGGCTGTTTCTGTCTGCCGCGAGGGTATAGGCATACCAGTCATGGTCTGTCCTTGCTCCTTTGATGTACCGGATGCGCAGAAACCGCTTCAGCCGGGCGTCGAACTCGATTTCAGCTACGCCGTCGGCAAGTGACATCAATGTGTTCGTAGTAACACTTTCGTGCATGCCCTCGACCACAGTGAACAGCAGGAATCCGAATTCGTTTCTGGCCCTTATGGAAAGAACCTGCACAAACTTCGCCATAGTCTGTGGCGCATTGTGAAGGAAAAGTGTCGAAAGACCGTCAAGCACTACCCTGACCGGTGCTCCGAGAGCTTCGACGGCAGTGGATATGGCAAGTGTGATGCTTTCGAGATGAGAGAGGCCGTTTATGCTTATGATGAGTTTATTCCTGGACTGCGTCGATTGAGATTGAGTCTGATAACAGTCTACTATGAGCAGTCTGCTCTCGAGGTCAGCCTGCTTGAAACCGGCCAGAAACAGGCGTTCTAGTATCTCTTCACCGCTCATCGAGACAGTGACGAACAGAATCTTCTCTCCCCTCCTCAGCCACTGACTTACGAGATTAATTGCAATTTCTGTCTTGCCGCTTCCAGGAGGTCCTCTGAGCAGTATCGATTTCCTCGCTTCGAACAGGTTAGATAGATCCAGTTCTGGCATAGTTGTGGCAACCTGTCAGATTATTGTTAATTCAGTGGAGGAAATTGTATTTAATGCTGTCGTGTTGAAATTTCAAAATGCAAAGCTCTGCTGCCTCCCCGCCTGCACCTCGGCATGCATCCTGCAAATATTGTGACTGACGTTTGTGAACGAAGTTTTAAAAGATATGTTATAATGAATTTACAGATAACATGTCATCTTTTCATGCCCTGTTTTATTGTGCCAGTCCGGCCCGCAATCCAGCTCACGTGGTCAGGCAATCAAAGTCGTTTAAACGAAGCAATTGAGGTGTCGTATTCATGTCTGTCGGTTCTGACCTTTCTGCGGAATCCCCTGTTTCGGCCGAAGTGACCGAATATGCCAGTAGGGCCGCATCCTTTTCCGCCGCTGCCGCATTATCTTACACCGGCTGTTCTTCCTGCCTGTTTTCAATTTATCTGGATAATGAGGAAATAGCAAGCTCATTTTCAGGCAGTGACGATCGGCTTCAGGAAGAGATAGCGCAGGTCCGCCGGCTGATTGAACATTCTGGTGCTGATGAATGGAAAGGCAACGGAGCGGTTGTCAGAAGAGTCTTCAGTCAGGTATCCAGGCGTCTGTCTTATGCTGTCTTTCTACGTCATGACGGCGAAACAGCCCCCGACTTCAACAAGAATGACGATATCAGCAACATGTTTGATGGCCCCGTTCGACTGATAGACGAGCTGGCGCTGCAATCCGCGACTATTGATACAATCGCACGGTCTGCCAGGCTGCAGCCGGTAAATGCATCGACCTCCGTCACGTCGATGCTTGTTGAGGCGGGCGACACAATCGCCAGGACATTCAGAGGCCGGGGTTTCGCCGTCCTTCTCGTCAAGCAGGGTGGCGTCTCAATCGCGGGGGGCAATGGGGACGCACTGCATATTGCCAATAGTCTGATTTCAGAGGCACCATGCGTTCAGGAAATGGTGTCTCTTGTCCATGGAAGTTCGCCGAAATTGTTCCGGGGCGGGGAAACGAACGGATTTCCAGCGCTTTCATCCAGGATTACAGGAATGACAGCCAATGCAGTCAGGCTGCCAGGCGGTTTTGATGCCCTGTTCCTTGTGGACCTGAGAGATACGCACGCACTCGGTATTCATAATGTTGAATCGTACATCCAGAGCAGTTTTCTGATGTCCCTCTCGGAAGGAATCGCTTTCATGGACAGGAATCTGAGTCGTTCCCGTGCGAGATCGCTCAGAAGTGTGCTCTATTCTATAAACACCGCAGCAGACACACAAACGCTGGAATCGCTCTTCTTGTCGGAGATGAACCGGTTGCTGGGCAAAACTGAGCGATACTGCATCCTGGAACTGTCCAGAACTTCGGAAATAACGGGAACTATCCTGAAGTCGTGTCTTTGCGAAAATGCAAACGGTTCCGCCTCTCTACAGTCAGATGATATCAATCTGGAGAAAGTTGCACGCGAAAGACTTCCCGTGATACTGTATGTGCCTGCTGAAACCGCTCAGGCTGACGCTAAAGATGGCGCACGTGGGGCGTGGCTTCAGGAAAGGATGATGTGTTTTATCCCTTATGCTGTGGGGAACGACACGCTGAGAGTACTCTCCGTCGAAAAGTCTCTGCTTCCTGGAGAGAGCATCGGGATTGAGTCCGCTCTCACGCCGCTTTCTTCGGCTTTTCTTGCAAAATCGGAGGAAATACTGCTTAAGCAGAGACTATCCGGAGAGAGAAACAGGCTCGCTGAGCTGAACCGTCTGATTTCAAGTTTTTCCTCTTCCGGCCTCAAGTTTGATCGCTCAGTAACAGGCGCGGCCATGCTTGCCGGAAGTTTTTCCAGTTTCAGGGTCGTGGCATATTTCGAGAAACGGGCAAGTATTGAATGCCTTTCATTTGCCAGCAGCGGAGCCGCTTCGACGAGTATTCCTGAGATAAATACTCTGCCGATAGAACTGCTGATGCGGCATGTCGATAATCTCACATTCGAAATCGCGGAGACTGAGTCGGACAGGGTGAAAAGGGACGTCATCTCCTCATTTTCCGGATTCCTGCAGGGGGACGAGCAGACCTGCACTATTCTCTGCTTGAGAGAGGGAACAGAGCCGTTCTCATTCCTGCTGGTAATTTCCAGCGAGCCGAGAGCCGAAGCCCTCGTGACATGCGAGCTTCTGAGACCGATTATGGCGAACATGCGTATGCTGTCTTCGTTCCGCAGACGCCTCTCTATTGAACGTGAAATAGGGTTTGCAAACAGAAACATGCTGGACGAGATCGGCAGAGTAAATACGGACGCCGATATTCACACGCTTTCTGCCGACTTTTGCAGACTCCTTTTGTCATTTTCTGGTGCCGCCGCATGTATTCTGTACAACCAGTCCAGCGGAGAGAATTATGAGTTTACCGCTGCATACCCAGAAGACTTAACCAAGCCTACAGGCATCATCCGTCCGGATGATCTGGGTCTGCATGGACTGGCGCAGTCAGACGGCTCTGTAATACGTCATATCACCGATCGTGACGGAACATATTCAAAACTGCTGAAAGTGGGCTCTGAACCATACGTTGCATGGGATGTGATACTCATACGAGACAGTTACGGCGGCAGCGGTTCAGACCACCTTGTTTTCCTCGGATATTCAGATGAAACCGCAACGCATGACGCAGAAAGGGCCGCACTGGTACAGCTTTCAAAAGCTTTCACCAAACTTATTCAGATAAAACTTCTGTCGTTCTCACCAGACTCAGGTCCGTCTATGGACGTCAGTTTCCTGAATCTGATTTTTTCTTCGGTCAGGTGGGAAAACGACAGGTGGGAATTTGATGACACTGAAGTATCTTCCAGATTTGCCTCATTGATGGCAAAAGCACTGGGCATGAAGTATGCTATTCTATACAGAATTGGCGAGAATGGTGCCGTCGTTATAGAGGGCAGCAGTCCTTCATTGAAGTCGCTGAACAGTGATGCCGTCAACGATTGTATTGGCATGATTTCAGAACTCACCGCCGGCAGTGCTGAAAGCCGCTCCGCTGCTGTAATCAGCCTGGACGCACCGGACGACGGCAGATGTGGCTCGCCGCGCTCAATACCGGTGGGTGATGTCCTGCTCGTTCCTGTGCCAATAACGCAGAACACGCAGCGCTCCGGTTTTTTCCTCTTCGATGAAAAACAGAGAGGACTCGGATATTCCCATACGCGTGTTGCATCAACCATTGCAGATGCGTATGCAACGGTCATGGACAACAGGGCTAACAGAACAAAAATGGGATGGATGCTTAATGCGCTTGCTTCAGAGCTGAGGGTGGTCAGAAACATCAGTTCCACGTTTGAACTTCCGGTCATACTAAACTACGCCACGCAGGAAGTCAACACGTTCGTATCTGCAGACCTCACATGCCTCTTTCTTGAAGATGATATGGGTGCGATGAATGTTGCATCCATCTCTGGCCCACCGAAAGAAATCATTGATGAGGTCATGCGTAAACCTTCCAATGCCGCTCGTTCCGGCGAAGCAAGGCGGAGCGGTTTCGCATTGCTTGCGGCCGATTCTGCGGGTCACTTTTACATGTCCGACGCTTCATCCGCAGCGGAAGCTCTTTCCCGGATGCCTGACGAACAGCGCTATGACCTGGGGCTGCTGAATCGCGGTACGCCGGTCAAATGTATGCTTGGCGTTCCTGTGTCGTTTGCGGGAAAAATGCTGGGCATACTGGTATGCTTCAATACATCGGCCGAGAATGCGTTCAAAGAGACGGACATAGGCTTTATCGAGTCGGTTGCCGCACTGCTTGCAACCGCAATAGAAAATTCGAGGAATTTCAGGACAACCTATGATGCGCTGAACAAGCTGAGCAAGCTCGATACGCTTAGGTCAAACTTTTCCAGCATTGCGGCGCATGAGTTGAGGACGCCTCTCACATCGATCCGTGTTTACATCGAGCTGATGAGGATGGGCAGGGTCGGCAAATTCACCGAGCCGGAAAAAAAGAACATAGAGAATCTGCTTGCCAGCATAACCGAACTGAACGAGATCATAAGCAACATGCTGGAATTCACCCGCATGGAGGCACTACTCCTGGAAACAGAAATGGCATCGACCTCACTGGCGCCTGTTGTTGAAGAAGTGTGTGCATTGGTTTCGCCGCAGCTCAACGCCAAACCTATCGAGCTGGAAATGGATATTGACAGGAATACAAGAAGGATAAACGCAAACGCGCCTCTGATAAAGCGCGTGGCGAACAATCTTATAGGCAATGCAATCAAATTCACACCTCCGGGAGGCAGGATATCGGTGTCCCTCCGAAATGAGGCGGATGGTGTACTGCTCACTGTAGCAGACACCGGCAAAGGCATTTCAGAGGAAGACCTTCCGTTTATCTTCGATCGTTATCATGTCGTCGACGCTTCAATACTGCATTCCGGTACAGGTTTCCGTTTCGGCCTGCCTATCACAAAGCTAATCGTCGAACGGCATGGCGGCAAAATCTGGGCCGAAAGTGTGCTCGGCAAAGGATCCAGATTCTTTGTCTTTCTTCCTTCCCAGAGGTCCATTTACAAGGAGGACTGGCTTTCGGAAGCCACAGCATACATACACTGAGGCGCTCAGGCGAGTTTTCTTCCAGAGTTATCTCTCAAGGGATGCATGAGTATCACTTCTTTGGCCAATGATCCGGTTTTAATCGCCTCCGACACCGTGTGGTGCAATCCCTCACAGTCAACCGGATTCTCCCATGTGGACTCAATCACGGCAACATCCGCTCCTCTGCACTCGCGATCCAGCGTTTCCGTCGGACCTGTGTCGCCCGAGAATACGACCTTCATGCCTTTGATGATTAACGAGTACCCGCAGGAAGGAACGGTGTCGCCGCATCTGTTCGAAGGAGAACTGTCCCTGTGTCTTGTCCCGAACGCAACAACTTCGCAGTCACCGGAACGATATGTGCTGTCCCCATTCGCAAGTAAATTTATGAAAGAAATATCGAAGTGCAATCTGCCACGGAGCAGCGATGCAAGTTTGTAAGCCGTGCCGCTTTCGCCACAGGGTGTGGCTATCGTAAGCGGTGCGCTCCTTCCTGCAATCTCAAAAAGCATCAGTAATGAAGGGATGCCTCCGGCGTGGTCTAGATGTTCATGGGTGAGCATGATATCTGCGACGCTGTCGTAGCCGCTCTTCTCTCTGCCGAAAAGGGAATGCAGGTACCTCGCAGCACCGTCGCCGCAGTCTATGAGCGAATATTGTCTGTCGTGGTGCAGCAGCATAACCGTCGAAACGCCGGGCACCGAAAACGGAATCTCGAGACGGATGCCATTTTTTTCCCAAATTCTGCCGTTCATATCCAAGCAGGATACTCAATCCGTTGTAATGTAATTTTCGCGGACTGATCGTAATGGCGGACTCACTGGCCCGGAAAGCCGGCGCTCCTGATATTATATTTATACTTAACGTACAATTGTAAGACAAATGTCCGACGGAAAGTATGAAATACCTGCTTGGCCATACATCCAACAGCTGCGAAAGCGGCAAAAAAGAAGAGAGGGATGCATTAGAAATGGCAATGAGAGAGATTCCCTTCGAGGAGGCAAAGCGCATAGCCTACTCCAAGGGTCTGAGGCCTGCCAAAGTCAGGGGAACGACAAAGCTCGAGTTTACAAAGGGCAACAACCCGAGACTCGAGGAGACAACCTGGGACGACTTTGAGAGTCTGCTTTACACCAGGAATCTGTCGGTCCACGAGAGCGGCGGCTTCATGAAAGTAATGAAGAAGTAAACCGCTGTGTCAGCCTTAATCTGCGGTTTGCGTTCTTTATAAACACTTTAACTCATCATTTTATTTTGTGACAGCGTGCGAGTCTGACCTGCGGTTTTGTAACTTCACAGTTGTCCGGTGAACATCTTCAGGTCAGTTTTTCCACAGAAAAAAGCAGCGTCCAAACGGTAATATATGCATTGCCCATAACACCCAAGCATGCAGAATTCCGTTCAGACGACCGGCACAACAACGCTTGGCTTCAAATGGAGCGAAGGCGTGATTGTGGCCACCGACCGCAGGGCCACAATGGATACAATGATAAGTTCAAAAACGACTACGAAGCTGCACAGAATAAGCGAACATATCGTTGCGACGATAGCCGGCGGTCTGGGTGACAGCCAGCATGTCATTCGTGTTCTCCAGGCCGAGAGCAATATCTTCAGATTCAAGAACGGCACGGAGATTAGCGTAGGCGGCATATCCACCCTCCTGGCAAACATGCTCAATCAGACTAAATTTTATCCTGAATACACTTTTCCGATCGTGGCAGGCGTTGACAGAACCGGCTCTCACGTCTATTCGGTCGATCCTGCAGGCGGCTCTGAAGAGGATGATTTCATATCCGTGGGCTCAGGCTCCCCATATGTGTACGGTGTCATGGAAGACAGGTACAGGAGCACTGAGTTATCGCAAGAGGACGGTTTCGACCTGGCAATTCGTGCCCTGTGCTCTGCGCTTAAGCGAGACGCCGCCACTGGGAATGGAATCGACGTAGTGTCCGTCTCCAAAAAGGAATTTTACAAATGGCCGGAAAAGGAAGTCAACAAAACGGCGGCCAAGTACGGCATGAACTTCTGACTGGAAATCGGAAAGCAAAAACAGGGAAAGACAGGGAATCTCAGGTCATCCAGCCAAGCTGTTTCTTCGCGTCTTCGGACATCTTCTCAGGCGTCCAGACGGGCTCCCACACTATATCCACTTCCGCTTCCTTCACACCCTCTATGGAGAGAAGCTTGGAAGTAACATCGTCCTTGAGCATGCCGCTGACAGGGCAGCCGGGCGCAGTGAGCGTCATCTTTACCGATACTTTCGAATCGTTTATCGATACTTCGTAGACCAGGCCGAGATCAACGATGTTTATCGGTATTTCAGGATCGTAACACTCTCTCAGTACTTCCAGAACATCTTCTTCGGTTGCCATCGTCCTGCCTCATCGGAATTTATGGTGAACTCTGTATTAAGTCTTGCGATTTGTCCGGCGCGTTTATCCGTCAGCAAACTTAAATAGCTTGGCTGTCCAGCCACGGCATATTGGCAAAAGGCAGCACAGTAAGTTATATTTCCCGATAATGAAACGCAAAATAAATTAATACTTACTTAAAATTGGGACGAACAATGAAGAAATGTGCTTCAGCCCTCATAACTGTGGCGTTAATTTCAATTTCACTTCTGCAAATGGCACCCGTGACTGCATCCTCCAATACGCAGTACCGCTTGCCTGTGCCCTCAGACACACTGGTCATACCCGCAGGAGCTCATAATATTCATACCATGAACAGAGGAACTGTAAGCATACTCATGTCACTCAATCTGAGGCACCAGGCAAGTCTGTCGTCCCTGATTCGATCGCAATCGACTCCAGGGAGCACTCAATACCACAAGTGGCTTTCTCCTGCCAGGTTTGATTCGTTATTTTCACCGTCTTCGGGGGAAGTGTCAACAGTGACAGCTTATCTGGAAAGTTTCGGCATGAATGTCACTCACGTTTCACAAAACAGACTCCTGATTGCAGCGTCTGCAACGCCGGCCGAATTGCACGCAGCCTTCGATGTAACGCCATACTCATTCAACATTGACGGCCATGAATATTATGCTGCAGGCGGTATGGTTACGCTTCCTGCCGGTATTGCTTCACTGATAAGCGGAGTACAGGGTCTGCAGGACTACGTTCAGGCCGCTCATCCTATGCTCGGAGCGGTTCACTCTCAGTCCTCTCTCTATTCTCCCCCAACAGGTCTCAATCCAACACCACCTTACAATCCGGCAACAATCCACGCAGCATACAACTTCACACAAGCGTACAGGAACGGGTACAGCGGTTCGGGCGTCTCCGTTTCAATCATCACCGCATATGCCTTCGACAACGCAAGCATACAGACATTCGACAGCACATTCGGCATCGTCGCCAATCGCATCAACGTGGTGCAGCCTTATGGCGGCACCACCCAGTTGAATCTCGAAACTACGCTGGATACGGAATGGATGTCGGCAACTGCTCCCAATTCAACTATCAACGTAGTGGAGGGAATCAATCCACAACTCGGAACATTTACACAGCTCTTCAACTACGTAGTGAGCAAGAATCTTTCATCTGTTGTAACTACGAGCTGGGGAACTCCAGAGAGCGTGACGCCCAGTTCCACAATTACACAGGACAACGGTATATTCAAACAGGCCGCCGCACAGGGCATTACGATTTTTGCCGCAAGCGGAGATTTCGGCGCTTATGATAATACGTCCTCACCGACGCCTGATTTTCCGGCTTCCTCGCCGTATGTAACAGGGGTCGGCGGAACCTGGCTCAATCTCTCAAAGACTGGTAGCGGTATAACCATATCTTCAGAAACCGGATGGAACAAGAGCGGCGGCGGCATAAGCAGTGTTTTCGGAAAGCCCTACTGGCAGGTCGGACCAGGCACTCCTTCAACCGGCGGGCGCGCCGTTCCGGATGTTTCGCTGAACGCAAAGCCTTCATCCGGTTATTTTGTATTCTATAACTCATCATGGCTCGAGGCCGGCGGAACTAGTTTTGGCTCGCCCATATGGGGCGGCATAATGTCGCTGGAAAATCAGTTCAGGGCTATGAAGGGCGAGCCATCCATGGGATTCGCGAATCCATCTTTCTACAGAATTCTCAACAGCTCAAATTATTCTGTAGCATTTCATGACATAACACAGGGGTATAACGGCTACTATTCTGCTCATCAGGGATATGATATGGTCACCGGCGTAGGCACTCCCTCTGTTTATGATCTTCTGCTCATACTTGCAAAACAGCCCACGAAACCGCTCAAAGCAATCGCCACAGGTTCTCCGCCTGCGGGAGACGTTCCCATTTACGTTTCGCTTTATGCGGAGATAAGCGGCGGCCTGGGCCCTTATAATGTGTCATGGGCGCTCAACGGAAGCACTGCAGGCAGCTTCGGCGCTCCGTTCAGCTACCAGCTGCAGAATATTCTCAAGATATACAATGCGGGTAATTATACAATAAGACTCACAGTGCGGGACAACGTGTCCGAGGTTTCTGTCTCGTATTTCAACGTGACAGCTTACAGCAATCCGAGTAATACACTTAAAGCCAGCCTGTCAGGCAGTCCAACGTCCGGTGACGCCAACCTCACAGTCTCCTTTTCCACATCAGTTTCAGGTCTGCAAACCCTTTCAACAGAGTATTACAGATATGCATTTGCAGACGGCGGATATCTCACCACGTCGAGTCCCACCGTGAAGCACACGTACGTCTACGGAGGCAACTTCACGGCGCTTGTTACCGCTTACGAAAACGTGACCGGCAGCACGCCGGACAATTACACCGCACAATCTCTGTTCAGCGTGACTGTGTTTCCACACCTGGTGGCAGAAATACTCTCCAACAGGACGGGAGGAAGTTACCCGCTGCACATTCTCTTCACAGCTTCTAATAATGGCGGTAAAGCTCCCTTTGCGTACTCATGGACTTACACAAACCAGTCGGGCAGTTTTTCACTCAGCGGAAAATACCTCTATGTCAACTACAGCTCGGTCGGTAATTACACAGTCACCCTGAGCGTCACTGATTTCTACAGCAGCCACTCGGTAGCCTCCGAAACAATACGCGTCTACAATCCGCTGAGCGGTCTGATCAACGTTTCACCGTCGGCAAACGGCGTTGCTCCATATAACGTCACATTCGTTGCAACCGTTACCGGCGGAGCCGGCGGCTACTCATATCTGTGGAATTTCGGAGGAGGAAACACGGCGTTTGGGAATCCGGCCAATTTTGTGTTCTCCTCGGGAGGCAATTTCACCGTCAGACTGACGGTGCATGATCTTGCAGGCGATGTGCTTCATGTGACCACTCATGTGGTGGTCCAGGGGCTGGGCCTGTTACAGCTGTTCCAGAACAGGATCACGCTGCTGATCATAACAGCAATGATTGTCATCGCGGCAGTCGTAAGCTATGCGATACTTAGAAAGAAGGGCGAAACCTGAACGCTCTTACTTATTCCGCTGATATTATACGGCACGATGCTGATATGCTGCCGGAGTGCCAGACATGCCGTTGCGTTCCTCGATATACAGAAAGGGAGCGGAGCTGTTCAGCACCGGAAAGGTAGCGCTCGATGTGGAGACAGAGAAAGGCCTATATCTCTTTGTTACCGGCGAGCATCAGCGTTATCAGGTTCGTCTCATGAGTGACGGCACATTCAACTGCACATGTCCCCTGGGAAGCCTGAAGGCAGGCAGGGGTGTTCTCTGCTCGCACGTGGTCGGTGCGATACTGTTTGAAACGCGCAGCAGTGTATCGTGAACCGCCGGTGCGCTGCTCAATGGCGCGGTGGAGGCGATTTCGGATAATAGGCGATGAGTGTCCCAAGACCGGTGCATGCAACAACAACGCTGAGCGGTCCTATCACGCCAAACCATGGAATGAAGTTCAGCCCCTGCACACTGACTGTCAGTGACTCGCCATTGGCCTGCGTGAACTGGGTTGATGCAGATATTGTTTTGAATGAGAACGATTGCGAAAATGAACCCGGATTCTTTGCCGAATACAGAAGGAACGTGAGTGTTGCGTTCTCTCCCACAGTCGCATTTGACGGAACATTCACTGTTATTACATCACTGTAGTTTCCGCCACTCTGAATGGTGAAACTGCTGTGTGCCAGCGAATAGCTCCATCCTGACGGGTGCTGAAACTGGATATGGCCGATATTGAGTGTCACTTCCCTGTAACCTCCGGCAGTACTGATGTTCAGAAAGTACGTAACCGAAAAGCCCGGCTTCTGAACGAGGCTGGTGGCGCTCACGTTCTGCTGAACCGTCGTCGGCGTCAGGAACAGATATCCGACGAGTATGATGCAGACGAGGACGACAACTGCGATCATGTCCAGCGCCTCAATTCTTACATTCACGGGCGCAGGATTGCAATGGTTGGATTAATGCTTATCGGGTGGACGGCAGTGTTCCACGAAATCTGCTCGGAGTGTCTTTGTCCCGATCTTTTTTTTGAAACGTTTGATGGTTGCATCCGTCTGCTGAAGGACAACACGCAGTGCAGATGCACCGGGTCATAATCAATTCAGGTTAGAAATCAGAGAGCAGAAATAAAAAAAATTAAGAGGTTTCGGGGAGACCCTTTTATGTCTGAGCACCCTCAATCTGTGCCAGCATGTTAACCGGCGGTCCAGTGGAATAGAACACCACCGTCAGCGGGAAAGCAGGCATGTCCACCAGCTTGACCGCGGTGTTGTTCTCAATCTGACCCTTGTGCTTTCCGTGGTCCACATGCACCGACATCTTGACCATGGACACGTTTGTGACGGTATTGCCTGAGGTGCTGACTTTCAGCCACAGTTTTATCTTCACCGTGATGGCACCCGAGCCGTTGCCGTCACCGCTGTGTTCATGCTCGCTATCTCTTGCACTTTGACCATCGTCACAGTGGTGCCTGTCGTCCGAGGAAGAGACGTTGCCTACGACGACACGGAACACAATCGTTGCATTGTAAAACGACGTTATCTTTGTCGTTCCGTTGACCAGGAATGCATCGATCAGTTCTGCCGTCACGTTGGCATACATCCTGTCTCCTCTGTTCTCGAACGTCTTGTTTACCGACAGGTTCTGATACGTGTACACAAAGTAGTTTCCATTTCCGGGCACCGTTATGTTACGGGGCGGCTGCCCTGTGACAGTGACCGTGAGTGTCGAGTGGTTCGATATGTTGTTCGCGGATGTCACCGATATGTTTATGACAAATGTGCCATAGTTGTCTGTTGTGCTGTTGTAGTGCAATGTCGAAGGCGGTGAAATATTCGCCTCCGCCGCCGTGCTGTTTAATGTAGAAATTAGTGTCCAGTTGATGCTGGCCTTCCAGTTCAGCGGCAAGGTGACGTTCACTGTGGTGTAATTCACTATAAACGGTGTCGTGCTGTTGACAGGCACGCTTATGGCTGCCGGAAGATTGTCTAGCGAAATGTGGCCAGACAGTATAGGCGGCTGCCCTGTGACAGTGACCGTGAGTGTCGAGTGGTTCGATATGTTGTTCGCGGATGTCACCGATATGTTTATGACAAATGTGCCATAGTTGTCCGAAGTGTTGTTATACTGCAGTGTTGACGGCGGTGTAATGTTCGCTACCGCCGCCGTGCTGTTTACTGTGGAAATCTGTACCCAGCTGATGCCTGCTATCCAGTTCAGCGGCAAGGTGACGTTCACTGCGGTGTAATTTATGATGAACGGTGTCGTGCTGTTTACGGGCACGCTTATGGCTGCCGGAAGGTTGTCTAGCGAAATGTGGCCAGACCGTATAGGCGGTGGCACCACGACGCTTGAATTGAGAACGTTGATACGCAGTGTTGAATAGTTTCCCACCGTACTATTGTAACCCACTGAAATGTTCGCAGTGAATGTGGTGTTGGTTGACACATAAGGTGCAGTATAGTTGGCGTCCTCTGCAGACGCGTTCACCATGCTGAGGCCGATCCAGGTGATGTTGGTCGCCCATGAAAGGGGTCCCGGGACGTGGCTCGTCGTGTAGTTCACCTGAAACGTTCCCCGCGCTCCCGATGGCACCGTTATGGTCGCCGGTAGGTTGTCCAGGCGGATGTATGACTTTACGTGCTGTCCAGGATGCGTTGTAGAGCTGCTGTTGTGGTATGATGTCACATTCACTTTAACGAAAGACGGCGAAACAGACCCCAGCAGCGCATTCTGGTATATACCTATCCAGCCGGAAACGTTGCCACGGCCCGTTACAACCAGGGTAACGTTCGTATCGGTGAATCCTGCCTGCATGTCTACGGCTGACGACTTCACAATATTGCCTTTATTGGCAGTGTTCCAGTTCGTGCCGGATGTCACAAAATACGCAGTTGCGTTGGTAACATCAGATGCCGTATCGATGCTCATCGTTATGCCTGACACATATCTCTGAAGGACAGTGAAGGTCAGTTTGAAGTGTTGCGCCGGATTCGTCGTGAGGTTTACCGTCTGCGGATAACCAGACGTCACCGCGTTGCCTGGCGGTGCCGTCGAGGGAAGTGTTCTGCCTGTCTGTCTGCTCATGTACAGTGCAATCGCGCTTATGACGAGTACGGCGACGACCAGTGTCACGACAATGCGCCTCCCTGCTCTGGTCTTAATCAGTTTGCCTAGCATGTTAAAACCTCGCAGTTCACGCGCTTCTGCCGGGAGACGTCTTTTCCTGGCTGCCGCTTTCCCTGGCTTTCTTTCTGGCATCCATGTCGACTTCGACCTGCTGTATTTCAGAACAGACCTTTTCCATCCTTGTCTTGAGTTTCAGTTTGTAGTTGTCGTTTCGGTAGATGATCGAATCGTAATCACTCTGTGTAATCTCATTTCTCGCTATTCGGGTCTTTGCCCCCTGTTCTATCATTTCACATATTCTCAATTCCTCCTCCAGTTTCCCCTTCTCCTTGTTCAGCATTTCGAGCCGCCTGCTGAGTCTGTCAAGCTCCACGGGCTGCTTTTCACCTGTTTCACCTCTCCTTGGCAGTAGATGCTGTATCGCAGTCGTTATGCCGCTTCCAGCCGCTCCTCCCGCAAGGCTGAGGATTACTGCCTCAATCAGTCCCAAAATCTCGGCCGAAGTTCCGGAATATGGCGCATAAACCGCAACCGCATCCGCAAAGGGCCAGTCATAGAATGCACTGCCGGTGAAAAGACCAGCCATTGTAATAAGCGCCGAGAAGGCAGTAATCGTGAATATGGCAATCATTGACAGCGTCGCGCCGGCCCTGAGATTCCCCGATGCGACAGCTCCTGCAACGAGAGAAGCCACAAAAATGGCAATCAGTGGATCAGACGAATGAAGGAAGGCACCGAAGGCGGCCAGCACTGCAAGGCCGGACAAAATGCCAAGGCCGTATCTCTGTATGCTATTCATGGTTAAACCTGTTCAGTGCAGGCACTGTTTTCAATCCTCAAACCTTTCCTCCTAAACACGAATCAACAGCTGCCAGTTTGCACGTTATCAACGTTGATAATTTATATATTGTGGTCGAAAAGGCAAGAAAAGACTCATGCTGGCCGTCTTCAGACCGCATTAGTCGTGAAAGCACGATCTGTCTGTGACATCAGTCATAGGATGACGTCACCATGTCGTTCAGTACCTGAAGAGACGTCTTCTGCTGCGGCCATTTGAGGCGGCGGGATGCTTCCTCATACGTCACCCACTCAAAAGCCTCATGTTCGTCTGAGAGTTTCACTTCCTTTGTTGCGACCTGCACGCCGAACGAGTGCTCTTCAATCTCTTCATCGCCCTTACTGAAATTGTACGGTACCCTCAGGTCAAGGGTGTATGAGAGTTCCTCTATGCCCGTTTCCTCCTTTATCTCGCGCTCAAGCGCGTCGAGGAGCTGCTCTCCCTTTTCCACGTGACCGGTGAGTGGCGCCCAGCTTCCGTCACGGCTTTCGGGTCTCTTCAGCAGCAGATACTCTATGGTCGCGCCGGGATTGTAGAGTATTGCCTGTATCTTCATTGTTCTGGCCATTGCCGAATGCACATCCTTTCTATTACCGAGACAGCCTCGGTCTTATAACATTTCACTTTGCATCACGAAACGCGGAGGTGCGGAAGCGCCTCTCGTGCTTATGATCACTGCCAGCCGCGCTTCACTATGTCCCTTCCGATGACCATCCGCTGTATCTCGTTGGTCCCCTCGTATATTTCGGAGATACGCGCATCCCTGTACATCCTCTCTATTTCCGACGTTTTGATAAAGCCGGTGCCGCCGTGTATCTGAAGACTCTCATCGACGCAGAAAGAGGCGGATTCGGATGCAAACGTCTTCAGCATCGCAGCGTCACGTGTCAGCCCTTCCCTGTCGGTTTTAGACCATTTTGCCGGGTTTGTGCCCATTTTCTCTGCCCTTGTCGCCACATTGTAAAGGAAGAATTCCAGCAATCTCGTCCTGATTCCCATGTCCGCGAGTTTGAACTGTATTGCCTGCTGTTCCGCTATGGGTTTGCCGAACTGTACCCTTCTCTTTGCATGCTCGACCGCAAGTTCAATTGCCCTTGCTGAAGCGCCAAGGGAACCGGCCGCCAGTGAAATCCTGCCGACGTCCAGCGTTGTCATTGCTATCAGGAAACCCTTTCCAACTTCGCCAAGTATGTTTTCCTTCGGCACGCGCACGTTGTCGTAGAAGAGCTGCATGGTGCTGCTTCCCCTGATGCCCATCTTCTCCTCTTCAGTTCCCAGCTTGAGCCCGTCAAACTTCCTCTCCACTATGAATGCCGTGATGCCGCCGAATGCACCCAGACTCTTGTCAGTGGCTGCAAAGACCAGGTAGACATCGGCCTCCTTCCCGTTCGTGGCCCAGAGTTTTGTCCCGTTCAAAATGTAGTCGTTTCCATCCTTCACGGCAGTGGTCTGGATGGAAGCGGCATCAGAACCTGCTCCCGGCTCTGACAGATTGAACGAATGCAGTGTCTTGCCTTTCGCGGCAGGAACAAGGTATCTCTTCTTCTGTTCCTCTGTCCCGAAGTAGAGCAGCGGCGTGCTTCCGAGAGAACAGTGCGCGCCGAGTATTGTGCTGACGGAGGCATCGACACGGCCCAGTTCTTCGAGCAATATGCAATAGCCGACCTTGCCGAGTCCGGCTCCGCCGTACTCTTCAGGTATCGGCACGCCCATGTATCCCATCTCGCCCATCTTTTTGATGAAATCGGCCGGGAATCTGGCATCTCTGTCTATTTCGGCGGAAAGCGGTCTCAGCTCCCGATCGAGGAAGTCCCTTGTGTTCTGCCTGAGCAGCATCTGTTCTTCGGTGAATGAGAACTCAATCATGCTACTTCCCCCTGAACTTCGGCTGTCTCTTTCCCACAAATGCCTCGATGCCTTCCCTGAGATCCTCACTCCGGGCGACGGTCATGAATTCCTTCCTTTCCTGTTCAAGCCCTTCCCTCAGAGACAGTGCCGCGCCTCTGTCTATGGCTGCCTTTGATGCCCTGACGGCAAGCGGCGCCCTCTGAAGTATCGTATGCGCGATGTCACGGGCTGCACGCATTTCCTCGCCTCCCGGCACCACCCTGTTGACGAGACCTATCTTGAGCGCCTCCTGTGCGCTTATCATGTTTCCGGTGAGTATGAGTTCCTTCGCCTTCGAAGCGCCTATGAGCCGTGTCATTCTCTGCGTTCCGCCGTATGCGGGTATGAGGCCAAGGTTTACTTCGGGCTGGCCGAATCTGGCACTGTCGGCCGCTATGCGAAAGTCGCATGCCATCGCGAGCTCATTGCCGCCGCCTATCGCCATGCCGTTCACCGCTGCTATCGTCGGCTTGGGGCATTCGGCGATACGCTGAAACGTCTCCTGTCCCTGCTTCACCACCTGTTCTATGTCTTCCGCCCTGATGCCGGCCATCTCCTTCACGTCGGCACCGGCCGCGAAGAACTGTCCCGCTCCGGTGATGATCAGTGCCCCTGAATCGTCCGAGGAGGCTATCTCGACGGCAGCACCTATCTCTCCTATCATGGCAGTGCTCAGTGCGTTTGCCGGCGGCCTGTCGAGTGTTATTGATGCGATGCCGTCCTCTGTCCTGTACCTTATGTTTGCAAATTCCACGTTTATCACTTCACATATTCAAAAAAGCCCTTTCCTGTCTTCCTGCCGAGTCTTCCTGCCGCCACCATCTGTTTCAGCAGCGGCGAAGGCCTGTACTTGGAATCACCAAACTCCTCGTACAGCACCTTTGACACATCATACGATATGTCGACGCCGACCATGTCGGCCAGTTCAAGTGGTCCCATGGGCAGCCCGGCTCCTGCCTTCATCGCCGTGTCTATGTCGCGTGCGGATGCTATGCCCTCCTGAAGACAGAAACACGCCTCGTTGAGCATGGGCACAAGGAGCCGGTTCACAAGGAATCCGGGCGATTCCCTGACTTTTATCGGCACCATGGGGTATCTGTGATTGCGCAGGCCCTGAAGGAAGCTCATTATGTCGTCCGTCGTGTTTTCCCAGGTTTCGAGACCCGGTATGATTTCGATCAGAGGAAGCGTGTACGGCGGATTAAAAAAGTGCATTCCGATAACTCTTCCTCTCCTGCCGGTTGCAGATGCGATGGCGGTGATGGAAATAGAGGATGTGTTTGAGGCGAGTATTGCGTGCTGTGGTGCAGCAGCGTCCACCTCCCTGAATATCTTCTTCTTCACTTCCAGATTCTCGAAGGCCGCTTCTATAATCAGGTCGGCACTGTCAAGATCGGAGTATGCGGTCGTTCCCCTGACCCTGGCCATTACCTCCCCGACGTCCTTCTCCGTGTATTTCGGCTTCAGCGCCAGCTCGATCTTCGCCTTCTGCTCAGCGCTGAGGCTCACACCAAGCTCCTCAATCTTCCTGATCTGTTCCTGAGCCCTCTTCCCGTGATATGCCGCGAGTCCTGACACTATGCGCTCGATATTTTTCATTCCCTTGCTGACCAGTTCTTCAGACACGTCCTTCAGTACGACTTCCATGCCGTTGAACGCCATGAGCTCGGCAATCGCTGAACCCATTGTACCGGCACCGATGATTCCAACCTTCTTGACAAACAACAAGTGTCTCCACCGTTTCAGACACAGTGCTTCGATGGCTATTAACGTTTTCAGATTCGCGGACTGCCTTTTGCACAGATACTCTCAGCCTGCGGCAGCGTGATGGTGCCGGATCGTGCCATTAATTATCTGTCTCCTGACAATCGTGGTGCAATTCCGAAAGCCTCTGCGTTCAGTCAGTCATTCTTGAGGAAGAAGCGCCTCTTTATGCACTCTCTTTGACCTTCTCAAATACGATGCCTCTCTTGTAGCTCTTCGTGAAGCGCACTGCATCTCCTGTGGAGATGTCGCTCTTTGATCTGACATCGGGCATCCATCCCGACACGCCGCATCCCTCATCAAGATCGACGACGACATAGGTGTACGGAGCATCGTTCACAAACTGTTCCGAAGGGACGGTGAGTATTGTAAACGTTCGAATCGTGCCCCTGCCTGAGAAAGTGAATGGTGTAAGATCCACAGAGCCGCACGACGGACAAGCCACCGCAAATGTCACTCCCTTCCGGCCGCATTTCGCGCAGGAATATCCTGTGAGCTTTCCTTCTTCGACTGCTGCGTTTACCTGACCGATGTATGTCACAGGATCACCTGACCCTCTTCATTATGTGGACGGTACAGGAACCGCCCGTGGCTCCGACATTGTGCGCAAGTCCTATTTCTGCACCGCTCACCTGTCTCTGCTCTGATCGGCCAGTCAGCTGCTCATAAAGCTCATGTATCTGCGCAACGCCCGTCGCACTGACCGGATGTCCCTTGGCTTTCAACCCGCCGGAAGGATTGACGGCGATCTTCCCACCTATGGCCGTCTGTCCATCCTGAGCTGCCCTGCCGCCTTCGCCTCTTGGAAACAACCCTATGTCTTCTGTCGCTATGATCTCGGCAATCGTAAAGCAATCGTGGACTTCGGCAACATCCACATCCGCGGGAGTAATGCCGGCGCGCTTGAACGCCCTCCCTGCCGCATCTGCCGCGCCGCTTATCGATGTGATATCGCGTCTGTCCTGCAGCGTCGCAATGCTTCCGCCCCTTTCACTTGCCGTGACTTCAACAAGTTCGCTCTTCAGTTCCTTCGCCCTGTCTTCGGATGCGATGACTACTGCCGAAGCACCGTCTGAGAACGGACAGCAGTCGTAGAGATGAAACGGATAGGCGACAATTGCTGATTCCAGGTACGTTTCCATTGAAATCTTTTTCCGGAAATGAGCCACCGGGTTATTTACTGCATTTTCATGGTTCTTCAGCGCCACACTGCCCATCATTTCCTGCGTCGTTCCATACTTCTTCATATGTGCTATAGCCATGTTTGCATACAGTCCTGGAAACGTCACGCCGTTTGCCGCTTCGAATGCAAAGTCTGAGCCCATCGCAAAATATGTCGTCGCGGAAAGCGTATCCAGGTGGCTCAACCTTTCTGCGCCGGCCACGAGGCACAGATCGTCATGTCCGCTCGCCACATGCATGAACGCCTCGTGCAGTGCAGCGCTTGAACTTGAGCACGCACTTTCAATCGTGACCGAGGGAACCTCAGGAATGCCCAGCGCCGTATTAATCAGCGGACCTACGTGCGCCTGCTTCTCCGTTATGCCGAATGCGTTGGAATAGAAAGTCGACTTTATTTCACGCGGCTCTATGCCGGCGTCGGTTACCGCGCTCATCGAAACTCTCGCAAGTGACTCTCTGCCGCTTTCCTGAAGCTTGCCGAACTTCGATATGGAACTGCCGATTACGAAAACTCTGTTATCTCCCATGTTATCAGTCCTCTGCTCCTTCACGGCGTTACATAACTCACAACATGTAATTTAAGGTGATGAGACACCGGGTATCTGCCTGCTCAGCTTATTAAGCCGGCGCCGCATTGTCGTTGAGATGAAGCAGCGCCCGGAGCTCCTCAATGCCAGGCAACCGGCCGATGGGCCGGCGGGAATCGAAATCAGAGTGGAAATAACGCAGCCCTTCAGCCTGGAACACAGTGCTGAATGCGGACAGGCATTCCGGTGGAATCGTATAGATGATTATTATTACTGTGTTATCGACGGAGTAGTTTTGAAAATCAGGCAGGAGGGCCACGCTGTGTATGCATCGCTCTTTCCCGGTGCCGACGCCGCCGCCACTACCCGCATGCTCTCGAACGTTTTCAGATTCGATGACGATATGGACCGCATACTTGCAGAGATTTCGTCGGATGCACACATCCGTGAGGCTGCAGGCAGACACGGCGGCCTGAGGCTGCTCAGACAGGATCCGTGGGAATGCCTCATTTCATATCTCTGCTCCATAAACTCAAACATACCCAGGATTAAGGGAGATGTTGAGCGTATTTGTGCCAATTACGGCAGCAGGGTCGTATTCGACGGTAAGATTTTTCACACCTTCCCGGATGTTGACACACTCGCCGAAACCGGGGAATCGGAACTGAGGAAACTCAAGCTGGGCTTCAGGGCCGAATATATTGCGGCGGCTGCCCGTAAGGTGAGGGATGAGAAGATTGACCTTCTCTCACTGAGGCACGCGTCCTATGAGGAGGCTCTGGAAGTGCTGCTCTCATTCCACGGCGTCGGACCGAAGGTTGCAGACTGCGTGTTGCTCTTCTCAATGGATAAGCTGGAGGCGTTCCCCGTGGACAGGTGGGTGAAGAGGGGCGTCGAAATGCTCTATTTCGGCGGTCAGCGTGTTCCGGAAAGGAGAGTGAGGGAATGGGCCAGGAATCGCTTTGGAAAATACGCAGGCTATGCTCAGGAATATCTGTTCTATGGTTCAAGACTCAGGGAATTATACGCCGCACACTGAAGGGGAGCACCCGCAGCCGTTGCTTCAGGCACATCATTCTCCGAATCTTCTCTGTCTGAGCTGAAACGAACGTATGGCGCGAAGGAAGTCCAGGAAACTGAATGTAGGCCAATAGACGTCGCTGAAGTACAGTTCACTGTATGCTGTCTGCCACAGCAGAAAATTTGAAACGCGCTCCTCTCCGGAAGTCCTCAGAACTAGATCAGGGTCCGGCATCCCCTCGGTGTAGAGATATCCGGAGACAAGCTTTTCGTCTATTTCATCAATGCTTATTTCACCGCGTTTCGCCCCGTCGGCTATCTTTCTTATTGCCGAGAGCATTTCCTGCCTGCTGCCGTATGCCACAGCGATATTGTAAGTGTAATCGCTGTAGTTTTTTGTTCTCTCTTCCGCATACGTTATGGCCTTCTGCACCGGCTCGGGCAGCATGTCTATCTGCCCTATCGCCTTTATCCTGATCCTGTGCTTGTGCACCCTTTCGTCGTCTCCCACCTTTTTGAAATTTTCCTCAAACATCCGCATCAGCGACTCAACCTCCTCGCTGTTGCGGTTCATATTTTCGGTGGAGAATGCATAAACCGTCAGCACTTTGATGTCCAGCAGCAGACACCAGTCAAGCATCTGTTCAAGCTTGTTCTTTCCCCGCTCGTGTCCTTCATCGGGAAGGATTTCCATCTCACGAGCGTAACGCCTGTTGCCGTCCATGATCACTGCAACGTGTCCAGGGGTGGGGTATCGCCTTACTTCTGAGAGCAGTCTCTTCTCGTAGGCATTGTAGGCAGTATCGGCAATTGCTCTGGCAAAGCCTGCTGTGGCCGATGTCTCCGTCTTTTTACCGTTGTTTTTCATCGGTAACCTTTCAGACGTCTATTGTTTCGCCCACTCTCATTATCTTTGTCCTGACTCTGCCCCCGGTCAGCTTCCTGACCTCCTCCTCGAATTTTGCAGGTTCCTGCTCGATTAAGGGGAAGGTGCCGTAATGCATCGGCACGACAATTTCTGGCTGTATGGCTGACGCCGCATATGCGGCCTCCCGTATTCCCATCGTGAATCTGTCGCCTATCGGTAGCAATGCGATCTTCGGTTTGTGGAACTCGCCGATCCATTTCATGTCCCCGAAGTAGCCGGTATCGCCGGCGTGGTAAACTGTCACGCCGCTTTCGACAACGAATCCAGCCGGCGAACCGCCTGTAACAAGGTTGTCGCCCTCAAACACGTCCGAAGAGTGAATGGCATTAACCATTCTGATTTCGCTGTCCAAAATTCTGCAGCCTCCTCCCACGTTCAACTGTTCTGCCTTCGCCCCTTTGCTGTCAAATCTTACAGCCAGTTCGTATATGGAGGCAATCGGTGCCTTGTTCCGCTTTGCAATATCCACAGCATCGCCCACATGATCACCGTGACCGTGCGATACACACACCATGTCTGCAGTGATTTCAGCGGGCTTGACCTTCGCGACAGGATTTCCAGAAATGAACGGATCGAACAATACTCTGTTCCTGCCCTCAAACACAAACGCCGAATGACCTAACCATGTCAATTTAGCCATTGAGACACACCCTTTTACACTGAATGCACACTGATTATTAATATTTCAACCAGGCTGATTTTTTCATTTTTCCATTCCGGGAGTCATGCCGTACGGATTGACACAGCTTCCGAGGAGTGAATTAGACATTGCGATGATTCTTACGTGCAATGTGTGCATCTCCGTCCTCCGCTTAGCGAAATAGGCAGTGTCCTTCTCCACACCGCACTTGCCTGTCCCGCACTACCAATCATTAAAAACCTGAAATGGTTCAGCTGACTGGTCCAGGTGATAGGGTGAAGTTCAGGTGCATCGGTTGCTCCGCTGATTTCGATACGGATGCCATGCCTGAGCTGAGATGCCCCTCATGCGGGGACCTCATCGATTGGGTCGCCGAGAGCCGCATCAGTGCGGGAAGCCTTCTTCCACCTCCTCAGGATTTTACCATGTGGCGTTATGCCGCAATGCTGCCGCAGATTGAGGACAGGGACATCGTGTCACTTTCTGAAGGCGGCACACCGCTTCACTACGCGGACGGAATGGCCGAAGTCACCGGAGTCGAGGAACTTTTCATAAAGAACGAGGGGAAAAATCCGACCGGATCGTTCAAGGATCGCGGTATGAGTGTCGCGCTTACTGCCGCAAAGGCACACGACGTAAAAGTGGCCATCTGTGCTTCCACAGGCAATACTGCTTCATCAATGGCAGCATACTGCGCCAAGGCCGATATCGGCTCAATAGTCCTGGTGCCCAGAGGCAAGGTCGCGAAGGCCAAACTGAAACAGTGTGCCGCCTACGGAGCAACCATTGCCGAGATCAACGGAAATTTCGACAGGGCACTGTCGCTTGTAAGACAGTCCTCCGGCATAGAGGGCGTTGCGATAATGAATTCAATCAATCCTTTCCGGATCGAGGGGCAGAAGACCGGCGCTTTTGAGGTATGCGATCAGCTCTCATCCGCACCGGACTGGCTCGTCATTCCTGTGGGAAACGGAGGTAACATAACATCCTACTGGAAAGGATTCAACGAGTTCAGACGGATGGGCGTTATTTCGTCGCTGCCCAAGATGATCGGTGTGCAGGCGGAAGGTGCCTCCCCTATAGTCCGCGCATTTGCCGAACAGAGCGAAACCGTGGAATTCGTCAAAGAGCCGGAGACCGATGCCACAGCCATAAGAATTGGCAGGCCCGCAAACTGGAAGAGGGCACTGGCCGCCATCAGAGAATCGGGTGGCGCGGCCGTTTCTGTTACCGATAACGAAATCAGGAGTGCCAGAAAGCTTCTGTCAGAGCAAGAAGGAATGCTGATAGAGCTTGCAAGCGCATCCACCATAGCTGCAGTGAGAAAAGTCGCTTCTAAGGGTCTGATCAGGAAAGGCGAGACCGTCGTTTGTGTGGCAACCGGAAACGGTCTCAAGGACGTAGATGCAGACACCGAGTTCACAACATCTCCGGTCTCGACGATTGAAGAGATTTCCGCATTGATCGGAACGATTTGAATAGAGGGGTGTTCCCGCTGAAATTTGTTTTACTTGGTTTAGGTGAAGTTGGCATGTCGCTGCTCTCGCTCCTGCATCATCAGGAGGAGGCGGGCAGACTGAAGCCCGGAGTGCTTGAATTTGCCGGAGCCGCCGACTCCAGCGGATATCTGCTTCCGGAACGCGGTCTCGCCGTTCATGACGTCATAAGCGCAAAACGCGCTGATGGACTCTGTTCACTGAAAGGCTATCTGCCCGGCGGAACTTCGCTGGAGCTCGTCAGAAGCTGCGATGCGGAACTGGTAATCGATTGCACACCCACGAACTATTCGGACGGTGAGCCCACCACTTCCTGCATCCGTGCCGCAGCAGAAAGGCGCAGACATTATGTCACGGCAAGCAAGGGCGCAATGGCACTGCACATGACCGAATTGCTGGAACTTTCACGCAATCACGGCACCTGTCTGAGATTCGGCGCGACGGTTGGCGGAGGAACGCCGTTTCTTGACTTCGGAAGGGATTGTCTTTATCCTCAGCGGGTCAAGGCACTGAGGGGAGTCCTCAACGGCACAACCAATTTTGTGCTCAACAGCATGGAGGCGGGCAAATCGATGCAGTCGTCGCTGGCCGAGGCGACTGAGTTGGGTTACGCTGAAACAGATCCGTCTAACGATATCTCCGGATTCGACACGGCGGCAAAGCTGGTGATACTGGTAAACTGGATCATGGGCAGACACATCACACTCGGCGATGTCGATATTACTGGCATCTCCGGTATCACCAGTGAGGATGTGATTGCCGCCGGAAAACACAGCAATGTCATCAGGCTCATAGGGTCTTTCGGCGATCGGGCGATTGTCAGGCCGGAACAGATACGCAGAGACGATGTCCTCAATGTGAAAGGCTCTCTCAATGCGCTCACTTACGACACGGAACAGGCGGGTCCCGTCACGCTCACCGGCCAGGGGGCGGGAGGAGACAGCACCGCTCAGGCAATACTCCGGGACATACTGAGCATACTCCGCGAAACACGCAGCTCTGAATCGGGTCTGTATGAGTGAGCAGGCATCATGCGGCTCATAACCAAAAACGTGAATGTGCAAAACAAACGAATGCGGCACGCGTTCCTGAGTCCCATTCGTATTGAAATGTACTCATAAAACTCAATCAGCGCCCGTGTTTAAATTGCGCAGATACATGTATTCCGTAATACTTTATTATCAGCAGCCCATGTTGGTCTATGCGAATAACCGATTTCGAAATATATCAGCTGGGAAAGGAAGTCGCCAGGGGACAGACTTGGGCATCCTCGGCAATAATACTCAAGCTCACCACATCCGACGGCATCGTAGGTTACGGCGAAGCGGTGCCTACGCTCCGTGTCCAGCCGGTTGTAGCCTCTCTGAAAGAAGTCGGCAGGCTCTACAAGGGAAGGGATCCGTTCGATGTCGAGCGCAACAGATGGGACTGGTACAGAAACGACTTCTATCTGCCCGAATCATTCGAGAGCACCACCGCATTGAGTGCATTTGATATCGCATGCTGGGACATAATCGGAAAGAGCCTCGGAGCCCCTATTCACAGACTCACCGGCGGGAAGTTCAGGGACAAAGTGCGCGTGTACGCCAACGGATGGTACAGCAACTGTGTTACGCCGGAGGACTGGAAGAAGAGTACAAAGCAGACGGTAAAGCGCGGATATACGGGTTTGAAATTCGACATATTCGGACCATATTTCGACTGGATAGATGAAGAGGGGATACGCATGGCCGTGGCACGACTCGAGGCGGTCAGGGACGCCGCCGGAGACAAGGTCGATCTTATGATTGAGCACCACGGACGTTTCAATCCTAATTCCGCCATTAGGATAGCGAAGGCACTGGAGCCGTTCAATCCGCTGTTCGCGGAAGAGCCTGTTCATCCTGAAAACATGGAGGGACTGAAGAAGTACAGGATGCACACGGACGTCAGGGTGGCACTTGGAGAGAGAGTCCTGTCGAAGCAGCATTTCATTTCGCTTGCACAGCGTCATCTGCTCGATTTCTTCCAGGCGGACATTACAAACATAGGCGGTGTAACGGAAGCAAGGAAGATGGCCGCCATTGCAGAGGGGTACGGCATCGAGATGGCGTTCCACAATGCATTCGGCCCTATCCAGAATGCAGTGACAATACAGCTCGACGCGTCAATACCGAATTTTCTCATACAGGAGTCATTTTATGATTTCTTCCCTGCCTGGAAGAGGGAACTCATAGGTGATGCGACGCCGGTGGAAAACGGGCACTTCCGGGTAAGCAACAAGCCGGGGCTCGGTGTCACAGTCAACGAGAAGCTGCTGGAATCTCTGCGCGTCGAGGGGCAGGAGTACTTCAATCCTGACGAACCTGTATGGGTCATTGGCGGCACATGGAAGAAGTGACGGCCACCGCTATCAGTCGAGTCCGATGCTGTTTATCACGCCGCCGGAGTTAGCATCAAGCACCACAACGATCTTCTTCCCCTTGTGGTTGTATCTGGCAAACCAGACAGGAACATGCATCAGTTCGGGGTCTGAAACATCAGTCTGCGTGCTGATCTTCTGAACCATGTGATGCTGCTTGTGCGCCTTCATTGACTGCAGCTGGTCCACACCGGTCTTCGCATTGTTCTTCGCAGCGTCCTCACCTACATCGCCGTTCAGTACTTTGGCAAACTTGGGTATCGAAGAAGTTGTAAACGGCGCCCTCTGCTGCAGCGCAAACGTGTAGTCCTGCGGCTGATACTCAGCAAGAGCCTTCATTGCAATGACTGGGAACTGGTAATTCCCGTCCAGGGAGTAAGCCCTTACAGTATTTCTTCCGCCGCCCATGCCTCCCATCGCCATGCCGCCAAACATCGCCCCTTCCATCATGCCAGTGCCGAAACCCGAGTTTCTTCCTCCTCCGCCAAATCCGCCAAACGCTCCGCCCATCAGGCCGAAAAGAGCGGCGGTGGTAGCTATGCTCCCGACTTCGGCCGCAGCGTCCACAGCAGTGTAAGAGGTCCTGGCCGACACGGGGACGATCCAGTACGGTACGACGCTGAGCGTCATCTCCTCATTCACCGACTCTTCCTGCAGATGCTTTCTCAGCAACCCCCTGTCCATGATACTGCCCAGGAGTGAGAGCGCGCTTTCCTTCGTTCCGTACTTCAGCGGCAGCATCGTATGCTTGTCCACACCGCGCCAGCCGTCTGCCGAAAGACTGATGCTGGACCCGCAGTAATCGCATGTCACAACCATCTCACCGAATTGCGGTTTGATTGGCGCGCCGCATCCCGGACACTTCATCTCGGTGACCTGCGGTCCCGCAATGGTCGCCGAACCGGCCGGAGATGGGGCAGCGGTGGCGGCCGGCTGGGACGGTGCGCCTGCCTGTCCTGCCTGCCCTCCCAGCTGTGCGCCGCATTTGTAACAGAATCTTGCATCGTCCGGAAGCTGTGCACCACACTTGTAACAGAACATCATGACACCTCAGATTGGTTTGCCGCAGTTGGGGCAGAATTTAGCCGCAGAAGTAAGCTGGAAGCCGCAGCTGCCGCACTTCGGCAGCGGAGCGCTCATTTCGGCGCCACAATCGGGACAGAATTTCACTCCGGCAGGAACATCTTTACCGCACTTGGGGCACTTGACCGTCTGCTGCTGACTCTGCTGCGTCAGTTGAGCGCCGCAGTTAGGGCAGAAGTTTGTCGCTGTCGTTATGAGCGAGCCGCACTTCGGGCACTGCCTGGACGGCTGCATAGCGCCCATCATCTGGCCGGACATCGCATAACCCATGCCCGCGCCTGCACCGATGCCTACGCCCATGCCCGCCCCGAGTCCAGCAAATCCGGACGGATTCTTCGATGCATCCACCATTGCCTGTCCGGCCTGGTACTGCATATAGTTCACTCCAAGGACAGACATCTCTGACCTGGTATCGATGGCTTTCTGAACCGAGTCAGGCAGATTAATCGTCAGGCCGGGCACCTTGTTTATTTCAATGCCGTACTGCTGGAAATGGTCAGGCGATGTCGCGAGCACTATCTGCTCTATGTTTGTCAGGTTTGATGCAAGATCGGTTATCTTCAGGCCCTTGTCCTTCATCTTGCCTATTGCGGAATAAAGCAGCACAACCATCTGGTCGCGCAGCCTGCTCTCGACCTGGTCCATCGTCTCTTCATTGAAAGTGCCGACGAACTGATTTATGAAATTCTCAGGATTGGACACGCGCCATCTGTATTCTCCGAACACTCTCAGGCTCACTACACCGAAGAGCTGGTCTGTGAACTCGTACGGTTCGGTGCTTCCAAACTTGCCGTCAAAGAATCTCTTCTGAACATAATAGACCTCAGCCTGCTGCTGGACTCCCGAAAAGAACTTCAGCAGTTTTCCCACAATGGGAGCATTGAAGTCTGTCAGGGCATACCTGTCCGGCTGGTCGAAATAAGTAAGCACCTTGCCGTCCCTGAAGAACACAGCTATCTCATCCTCCCTGACGACTATGTTGTCGTTCAGCCTAATCAGGCGCGGTACCTTCCACATCACGTTGTCCTGCTTGAACTGCGTCTCCCAGGCAATTGTTATTGAGCCTGCTACGCTGCCGCCGGAATAGGGTATTTCCTTGGATTTTCTGCCAAACATATCTGTATCACGCCACCTTGATGTTCTCCACCGCTTCCATTCTCTTCGAAAGCGTGTTTCTTATGTTGTCCACCATGCCCGAGAGCTTTGCCAGTTCAGCATTCAGGCTGTCGCCGGAAAGCGATGAGAGGCCGCTTCCGTCCGCCGTGCTTTTCAGCTGATTAGCGGCCGCGATAAAAGCATAGTCATAATCATAGAGTGAATCGAGTGTCTGCTGTTTCACCCTCACTGCGGGAGAGAAACCTGAGTATCCCTGTTCGGCGTGCATTATTTCCCCCTCGAGCAATTGCATTTTTGAAAGCAGCGACGCAACAGGCTGCAGATTGCCGTAGTCTCCATTGTTCACCATATTGCTCCGCGCCTGCTTGACGAGCGATTCCGTGCCCTGTAGCACCTGGACAACCTGCCTGCGCAGAAGCTCGTCAGCCTCTCTCAGATCTTCCAGCTGTCGGTACCCCCTGAAACCGGGCACAATCAGCTGTATCTTTTTCAGCAATCCTCTGCTGTCTTCGACCTTATTGCGCAGGTCAGGCGTTTCCGGTGACATGTCCCTCAACACTATTCGGCATGTTGTATTTGATTATTGATGTGCTGCGGTGCTAATTAATTATTCTCAACTGCTACTATCGATGTACGCTCTTTAACTCAACTGCTCTTCGCTCCCCGTCTTTTTCCTGTACCATTTTATGGCTTCCCGTTCGGTCTCCTTGATAAATCCGTTCTTGCCGTCCATGTATGCTTCGATGTCCCACGTGAATCTCTGTGCCAGTTCTCTCTTGATCCTGGCGTATTCATCGGCTATGGATGGAAAAGCACGGAGGTAATCTCTGAATGCAAGATGCCGTTCGATATTCAGGTCTCCATGCTGGAAGACGTGGATATGCACTTTGTTCGTAATGTCATCGATTTTCAGTGAAAACAACCTCCTTCCCGGAATGCCGTACTCGCCCATCGCCGTATAGCCCAGTCCTTCCATTCCGGAATTGCATTCGTCAACCGCCAGTATGTCTTTGACGACAGGCATCATGTCAATTATCGGTTTGGCCGCCAGCCCGGGCACGGATGTACTGCCTATGTGGTGGATGCTCAGTAGTCTGTCTCCAAACACGGGCACAATCCTTGCCTTTTCAGCTTTGAACATGGCCGGCCACTCTGAATTGTAGGGAACAACTTCCACCTTTCTCTTCATACCAACAAGAGGTTATTCACAGGCCGTAGCCGATAAAAAGCTTTTCTTGCGTCGCTTATGCCGTTCAGGCCGCGTAACTTCGGCCGGACCATGAATCATGCCCTACTGCCGAAAAGGTTAATTTATCATGTGGAGAGTGTTACAAAGGCATTGATATGTTCTGCATAAAATGCGGAAAGTCCGCACTCTCGGGAATGGTATTCTGTGCAGAGTGCTATTCGAAGGAGGAACCGTTCGTAACACTGCCAGATGTTGCTTCCTTCGAAATCTGTCCGTCATGCGGCCGCATAAAGAAGGGTGCTCACTGGTTGCGCGAAAGCACGATACCTCACATTTCAACGGAGCTGCGAAGGACGGCCAGGCTACCCTCAGGCGCATTCCTCAGGGCGTTTGAAGTGATTGGCCTGAATCCCGAAGATCATTACTCAAATGTCACGGTGGCCATGACCGTTTCCAGAAACGGCGTTGAGAAGGCCGAGCGCAAACAGATGCGCATCATGATCAAGGGCAACACCTGCCCGACATGCAACAGGAAGAGCGGTCATTATTTCGAATCAACCATTCAGGTCAGGGCAGTGGGCAGAGAGAGAGCGGACGTCATACTCGGTGTCGTTGAATTCATACGAAAACTTTGTGAGGAATTCGAGCAGAAGGAATCCGATTTTTTCATATCGGGTATCAAACGCACTAAGGGCGGCGCTGACATCAGCCTGAGTTCAAGCACGATTGGTGCGTCCGTAGCCAGAACGGCCGCCCAGCGCTTCGGTACGGATGTGCGTACAACGAGAAAACTGTACGGTCAGAAGGATGGAAGAGATGTGTACCGCACGACACATCTCGTGAGGATACCAATGCTCCTTCGCGGCGACTATGTCGAGTACGGCGGTGAATACTTCCGCGTCCGCGACACGACAGATTATATCGTGCTCGATCCGCTGGGTCGGGGCAAACAGTTCACGCTTGATCGTAAACGGGCTGGAAATGCGCGTTATCTCGGCGGTATCGAACTCGAGCAGGAGGCGCGTGTTCTTTCCAGGACTGCAGAATACATTGTCGTGAAGGATCCGGAAACGATGGAGGAAGTAAAGATTCCGGTATTCGGCGGCAGTGACGGGGCCGGAAGCACAGTACTGGTAGTCAGGGTGGGCAAACTTCTCTTCAGCGTTCCCGCCGCATAGCCGTAAACACCGACAGTCAGCTCGAATTGAGCAGCAGGACTCTTCTGTTGCCGTTTTCCATCCTGACGGTGGCAAATCGCAGCAGCATGCCTATGGAGAATGCAAGGACCGAAAGCATGATCGGCGACGCATACGGTATCTTCATCTCTATGAAGAAGAGCAGAAGGAGTGTGGATCCAAGCAGTGCGGCCAGCAGCGAGGACAGTATTCTGTAGAAGATGTAAGCAACGGCGAATACAATTACGGACAGCACAATGGCGGTGCCGAAGTCATGAACGAGAGACATCGCAACACTTCCTGCCGTTATGGCAATGGCCGCAGACACAAGCAGTCTTGCATTTGAAAAGAAGAGCACAGCGAAGAGCAGCGGCAGTGCAACAAACATGAGATACTCATAATGGAACTGGGGAACAATGCCTGAGACGTAAATGGCTATGAAGTAGCCCACTATGCCTCCGTAAAGGAAGAACAGTGCATTCCAGAGTCTTCTTCCTGCGATTATGAGACCGACGCCCGTGGCAAATATTATGGCCATGAGCTCAGGCTGTGGCCTGAACCCGGCATAGCGTGAAATCTCTGTGGCCATGGACCACGGTGAAAACAAGCCGTAGATGTACATCAGCAGACTCGGCAGGTAAGCCATCCTCGCCCTCGTTATTTAGAGTCTGCAACGATCTAAATAAAGTATGGCATCGACGAGATTCTGCGCATTTCGATAAGCACAACGCCAGCCGCGCGAAGTGTTTGAAACGCTGGCATTATTTTCCGGTAACTCCGGTCTGTCAGACCTCACTTTTTCAGCACTGCAAACTGTGCATGAACCGTTTCTCCGATTTTCAGCACCCTGTCTTCGTCCACATAATCGAGTTCAATTGCCTTCCTGACTGCGCGTATCCCCACCAGGTTGACAATCGTCGCCTCTTCCATGTACCGCGCGAGGCTCTCCTCCTCTATCGAACGTCCGCCGTAAAAACTCCCGTACACTTCTATCCTCTTCTCGCCGTCACTGAACTTCATGCCCAGTATTTCCTCATCGCAGACAGCAAGTATTGTCTCCTTCGGCATTCTGTGTATTTTTATCGAGAACACGCTATCACTTTTGTACTGTCCTGTAAACACCGGACTTCACTTCAAACAGTTCTCCCGCCTTGAGCAGCTTTTCCACGAGTCTGCGCGTCTCCGATGCATCTATCTTGTATCGTTCGGCCTCGATTGTAATCTCATCGATCGAAATACCTTCGCCGCCAGCACTCTTCTTCGCTATGTCCAGAATTATATTCACGTGAGCCCTCTGACTGTGGCTCATATCTCCGGCTATCCTGTCGATGTCAAGCACGCCTCCCTCTCGTGCTACCTTTGAAAGGTAGTAGCCAACGATACGGATGGCCCTTTCTGCGTCTTCCCGTTCCACCGCGTAGCTCAGCCTGCCTCTGGCACTCGCCTCAGAAAGCCTGACATATGCCTCAAGCTGTCTTGCGGTTATGGGCACCGAAGCACCGTTTCCCTCGCCCATTTTCCTTATGCGCAGGTATTCCTCCTCTATCATCTCAATCGCTTCGTCGGTAAGCACGGGATTTATTCTCTTGACGTACGATATGTATTTTCGCAGAAATTCCTTGTCGAATTTCGGTTCGACGACTCTGCTCTCCGCCTCAACAGTCTGTGTCGAAATACTGTCTGGCAGCTTTTCGACCCTTCTGCGTTCACCCACCCTGTGCGCTTTCAGTATGTGTGTGGCGATATTCTTGTCATAGGCTGCATTGGGCTTGTCCTGCAGAACAAAAATCATATCGAACCTGGAGAGGAGTGCGGGAGGAAGATCAATCTGGTCGCCTATGAGCTGCTCGTCTTCGAAACGCCCGTACCTCGGGTTCGCTGCGCCGAGGATCGAGCACCGCGCCTGCAGTGTTGCTGTTATGCCGGCCTTTGCCACGGTGATTATCTGACTTTCCATGATCTGGTGCATAGCGCTTCTGTCGTAATCCGTCATCTTGTCGAGTTCGTCTACGCACGCTATCCCCTTGTCAGCGAGAACCAGCGCACCTGCTTCAAGCGTCCATCTTCCCTCACCGAATTCGTCCTTCACTGCAGCGGCAGTCAGACCGGCAGCCGAAGAGCTCTTTCCGCTCGCATAGATTCCGCGCGGAGCTAGCTCAGACATGTACCGCAGCAACTGACTTTTCGCCAGACCCGGATCACCAACAAGGAGAATGTGTATGTCCCCCCTGATCCGTGTTCCGTCCTGCATCTCTTTCGAAACGCCGCCGAAAAGCTGCAGTGCAAACGCCTCCTTCTCAATGTCAAATCCGTAGATTGTCGGAGAAATCGAGCCTGCGATTTCCTTGAGTATGTCTCCCTTCGAGGCTATCTCCCTAATATTCTCAATGTCTGCGGCAGTAATCTGTATCTCGTCGTACTCGTGTTCACGGTATTCCACCGAATTTACCTGCAGCACAATGTTGAAAAGAGTCGACTTGCCCTGCGGGCCGGTACGCTGCATGCCCGTGAGTGTTCCGTTCAGCACAACCCTGTCCCCCGGCGCTATCTTCCCGGATATGTCGTCAAGAATGAAGCCCTCCAGCCTCTCAGGCTGTGCGCCTCCTCTCAATCCCTCAGGAGGCTCCTGGACTTCCACTTTCTGCGTGTCGACATAAGTGCTAATTTCAGGAACAAGAATGAATTTCGTCGCACCCGCGCCCTTGGCACACTCCGTGCACTCCATGGGCTCTCTCAGATTCACTCCTTCCTGCTCTTCGTAAGAAATTGCATCACATCTTGCGCACCGGAAAGCAGCCCTCATCAGCCTGGGTCTAACCTCGGTCGCCTTCCTCACGAGGCCCTCGATGCATACGAACTTGCCCAGGTGCTTGCTGCGCAGATTCCTGATGTCAATGCGGGAATCGGCAGGCAGGCCTGTTATCCTGAAGTTGATTGAAACAGCCTGTCTTTCGGGCGGCAGCAATGCCTTTATTGTTTTCTCGGCTGCAGCGAGCGACTTGGCCGGATCCTCAAGCAGATAGTTTGCGAAATCTGCATCAAATCTGTCTATTATGGAAAAGGGAACAGTAAGACTCCTCTCTTCCGGGTATCTGTCGCTCAATATGATGGCCTGACTTCTCAGGCCGGTGTCACTGAAGAAATTCTCCCATCTTGATGTGAGACTCTCCTCGTTATATTGTATGGTGGAAGAATATGCCATTTTGTTCTCTCCGCTGGCAGCGAAGCGTGTGACGGACTAATTCATAGATAAAGCTGACGTCTGGTTATCCGCAAATATGTATGAGCCAGCAGTTCCACAGGAAGCGTCGGAAGTGGCGCTTCGAGTGGAACTCCCAGAACGTGTCTGATCTGTTATTCCTCCAGTGGAAACGATACTATGGCCCAGGCGCAGTGTAATCCCACTGAATCGACACGATCTCCTTACTCGTTTCCGCCGAAGCGTATCGATCAAGAGGCTCTCTGTTTAGATCAAGGAAATTGTGCCCCCATGCGAATTTGGACAGAATCTGTGACGACTCCTCCTTCTCTCCTATTATGTAGAGGAGCGCAGCAACGGATTCCACGCTGCTGAGCTGCATGGGTCTTCCCCACATCACCGGGTTGGCCGCGACAAGATAAGGCAGAGCCCTTCTGTTTGTCAGCTGCAGTGAACGTGGCATCTCTTCCAGCTTATTCCACGAGAGATCAAGAACAACGATGCCGTATCTTGCTATTCTCTCCCTGTCTTCACGGGAAGCAGCCTTTGGTGCCGTCGGATCCAGAACCAATGCATCCCTGGGAATCGCTGATATTCTGCGTACAGGTTTCGCAATGTGGAACCTCACCATCTTCTCCGCGGTACACTTTTTAGGATCGTCCTGTCCGGCAAGGAATGCATATATCGTTGTCACCTGTGATACTTCCGATATGTCCCATCTGCCTTTACAGAATTATGTCTTTCTTCCGTAAATCGAATGATTTTTACTATATTCGTTACACACAATTTCTACCTTTCCTCCCCGTAATTAACGGTCAACTCACGTGTTTTGTTGCTACATGAATCAGACTTTCACCAAGATCAGCTCATCTTGTCGAATCAAAATTTTTTTCTGTTTGCCGACTCATACTGGCACACTGTAATTATGGTTTACCACAGCGCATGGAAATGGTGATTAATTCTGTCTGCAACTTTTAGGTTTCCGCTCAGGAAAAGTGCGCTACTATGGTTGCAGTAATTTGATCGGGCAACATTCACTCGGGGCCTGTTGATTCTAGTGCGTACGTAGAGTTTAAAAGCACATTTGTCATTCTTGACAATTGCGAGGGAGAGTAGTATACGTAAAACCACGTCGCCGTGGATTAGAGTAGCCGTAGCTTTTTGCTATCTCAGCTGGAGGAGGTTGAGAGATGCAGACTTTGAATACAGCCCGGCTGCCGTTCTGCGGACCTTTGCATACAACAAAGGAGGGGGAGTTCATTTGGTATTGTATGACCCAGTTTAATTCGATTCGTCTTTCAGGACCCGCTAGATAAAGCTTTTTTAAGCTCCTTGCTGGGTATCGCATTAAGTACGGACTTGGATGCGTTAAGCTCAGCTAGGGCTCTGTCATTTTCATTTCGAGTGGTGAGTGCCTTTGCATATTCTTCATGGCACTTTGCCAACAACGCCGGGTTGCCCAATGTTGTAGCGAATCTTATCGCAGAAAGAAACTTTTTCTCTGCATCTGCCCAGGGTCCCCTTGCTGTGTTATATATGCCGAGAATCAGATCGTTGTAGCAAAGCAGGTACGAATCGAAACCCTCCCTGAGGGCATCCTTGATAGATTCTGCGGCCTCTCTGGCTACCTCGAAATTTTTAATCATTGCATTGGCATATGCAAAATTTAATGCTGCCACACACTCTGAATACTTATTCTTTATTTCTCTGCAGAGGAGTATGCTTTTCCTCAGATAGCCTATGGCCCCCTCATACTTTTCAGTCTCGACCATCATAACGCCTAGATTGGTTAGCACTTTGGCCACAGTCTCCTTGTCTTCAAGTATCTCGAAAAACTCTAGTGCATGAAGCCAGTATCTTTCCGCGGTTTCGTAGTCCTTGGCAATAGAGCAGAGGATGCCGAGATTTATCTTCGCTTTTGCCACACCCATCATGTTCCTCGTTTCGAAGAACTTTTCTCTGCTTCGTTCGAACATCATCATTGACCTTTCGTAGTCTCCCATCTTGAGCAGTACGCCGCCGGCCATCCGAAGGCTTTCCGCCTCCCGCGAAATTTCCCCAACCTTTCCGAAAATCTCTACGGCCTCGACATAGTACTTCAGTGATGTCTCCTGCTCTCCCCTGGCATTCTCCGCTTTCCCGAGCAGGAAGGCTGCTTCGCCCTTGAAGTAATTGCTGTTCATTTCCTCTGCTTTCTTCTGCAAATCCACAGCATACATGAGCGCGCTGTCGTACCTTCCCAGTCCGATGCATGAATTTGCCAGTGCGATCAGCGTCTGCGGCATGGTCGCCACATCGTCTTCCCGCCTTAGCGAATCAAGCTTTCTCAAAAGCGATATGTGCTCCTGCTCAACATCAGACATGTTGAGCAGCTCAGAAGGATTTTCAAAAATCTTTCTTCCCTTGTCCGTGAAGGCGTATATGACATAGTCGCTATCCGGTTTACCGTTCTTCTGCTCTTTTATCCAGCCCACGTCGATCAGCGCATTTATATACTCAAGTTGCCGCTTTTCAGGAAGGCTGGAAAAATCCTTGCTCGTCAGCTTTTCCCTTGTTTCTCTGCAAACAATGAGTGTAATGAGCGCCCGGCATCCGTACTCTATGTCGTAGGCCATTCATACACAAAATGTCATAGTTTGCCTTTTTAAGCTTCTTCCCTTAATTCCATAATTGATAATCACTCCTGGTCAATCAGTCTTTTTTACTCTTCCTGCATCGCGGGCTTCCACGAATTTCTTGATATATTTTGCAAATAAATCAACTTCAACATTTACTGAGTCTCCTTTTTTCCGTAATGCGAACACCGTAAGACGCCGCGTCTCAGGTATGAGATATACGGTGAAACCTCTGTCCGTCACCCTGGCAGGTGTGAGGCTGACACCGTCGACGGCGACGAATCCCTTCTCCGAAATCATTTCACCGATGTGTGACGGCACAGCAATATCCATCCGTATCGAGCCGCCCTCCGGCAACACATTTCTCACGGTGCCGGTACCGTCGATGTGACCGGTCACAAGGTGCCCGCCAATCAGGTCGCTGCTCTTCATGCTTCTTTCATAGTTGACATGTGAGCCCTTTTCAAGGAACTTCAGGTTTGTGCGTCGCAGTGTTTCGTCGACAACATCGAACGATACAATGCCTCTGCCTACGGCCGAAACGGTGAGACAAGCACCGTTTATTGAGATGCTTTCCCCCCTCCTCGTTGCACGTGATTTGTTTCCGAGTCTCACCGACAGCCGCATGTTTCCGTTCTCAAGCTCTGCCCGGACGACGCTCGCCTTTCCCTCCACTATGCCAGTGAACATTTTACTTCTCCAGACTCAGTTCCCTTCTCCTGAACAGCAGCCTGCCCGACTTCACAGTACCCAGAACATCTCCGGGTCCTGCCCTGTGAACCAGTGCGGAATGAATGTCATGCGTGCCGGACAGCCTGGTGCTGCCCATGCTCATCAGCGCAAGATCTGCCTTCGCCCCTTCAACTATACCCATGCCCGCGCTCCGGGCTATCAGCCCTTCCCCGTTCACTGTTGCCATTCTCAACGCCTCCTTCGCCTGGACGGCGAGAGGGTCCAGTGCCGAACTTCTCGCGATCCTCGCTGCAAAATCCATCTCCCTGAACATGTCTGGTGAGTTGACCATGATATTGTCGCTCCCGAGCGCTATGCTGAATCCCGATTCAATGAGCCGGGGAATAGGCGGTGTTCCAACGCCAAACATTGCGTTCGACCGCGGACAGCACACTATGCCATATCGCGATTTTGCGGCTATGTCTATGTCGCTCTCCGTCGCGCTGGTCATGTGCACAAGAAAATCGGGTTTGAGATTGGCTGCTATGCGCTCCACCTCCGTTTCACCTGTCATCCTCAGCGAACGCTCCAGTGTGGCAGAGCTCTCGGCCGCATGAATACCGGTGAGCCCCTTCCTGACTTCGCCAATCTGTTCCATTGCCCTGTTGCTGTATTCATTGGCTCCGCTCAGACATGTGCCATCAAATTTCTGCCGCTCCCTGACGAACGCGTCTGTCTCGTCTTTGTCGAACCCCCTGTTTGACAATATTTCCTCCGGGCTGAAATACCTCCGCGGTCTGCCGAGGATGACCAGTATTTCCGCATTGCTGTTGACCTCCCTCAGACGTTCGATTATGGAGATGTCCTCTTCATGGAAATCCAGGGCACCGGTTATTCCTCCTCTGACCATTTCGTCTATCGCCGCCGACATCCTTTTGACTCTTTCCTCCATGCCCAGAGCGCTCAGACCGGTCTTTTTCAGTCCGGTCACGGGATGAATGAGTTCTTCCAGACTCCTCCCCCCACCTGCATCTTTCAACGGTGCATCATTCAGATGTATGTGTGCGTTCACAAGACCGGGCATGACGAGCAATCCTTTTCCTGTCACTACGGCCTGTCCGCCTTTCCTGCGTGCTGCCCCGATCTCACTTATCTTTCCGCCGACTATCGAAATATTCGTCGACGGCTGAAACTCCAGTTCAGGGCCGAGCAGCATGGCTGCATCTTTTATGAACAGGTCATTGCCGCCGTGTGCTCTGGCATTCATCTGGCTCTGCGGCTCCTCTTTCCACTCCGGTCACTCAGCTTTCTAAGGGTTTCGGCCATTGAGACGGCGGCGGTCACAGCTCTCCGGCCGTATTCCTCTGCTCTTCTCTCTGCCTGTTCCCACGTCATGCCGGGCCCCGAAACACCGAGGGCCACAGGCTTCCCGTATTTCAGCGAAAGTTCAGTGATGGCTGATGCCAGAACTCTGGCTATGACATCATCGTGGTCCGTGTCGCCTTTTACGATGGCTCCGAGCGTCACAACCGCATCGACATCGTTCATTGACAGAAACCTGTCTATGAACAGGGGCATGTCAAACGCACCAGGAACCTTGCAGACATTCACAACATCCGCTCCCTCATTCAGGCTCTGCTTCATTGCCTCATCGAGCATCCTGGATGTTATCTCACCGTTGAATTCAGAGCATACGATGGCTATCCTCCATCGTCTATGTCGCATCATCGTGCTGCCTCAATGGATGGAATCGCCATCAACAAACGGGACACCAAAGCGGTCAGCAAATTTGACCGCATCTCCGACGCTCAGAGCACCGTGCGTGTTTGAATCCTGCATTTCGCATACGACCGTGGCCGGCGCCAGTCCGGCGAGTCTTGCAAGATGTATGGAGAGTTCTGTATGCCCCCTGCGCTGCGTGAGCGACTCTTCAGCCTCAATAAGCAGAGGCACGTGGCCAGGTGTCTTGAACTCAGAATAGAACGCGTCTGCGGCAACCTGTTCGCCGTTCTTGACCATCATCGCAATGCTCCCCAGCGTCGAGACAGTGAGACTCCTGTCCTTATCGGTTACGCCGGTAAAGACAGATCTGTGGTTGAGCGACAGCGAAAACGCTGGCTTACCGCCGTACGGCATTTCCCTGTCGATTATCGAGGAAAAACGCGGATACCTGGTTTTTGCAAAATCAATTATGTCGTGCATGAACGGCAGCTGGAGAACCGAGGCAACATCATTGCCTATCGCCGAGCATATGAGTCCTCCGGCCTTCTCTCTCATCAGGGCAATCATATCAGGAGTGCAGAACTGCGACGCGGCAATCATGTCAATCTCATTTTCGCGCGAGCTGGAGTCGTGCAGCAGCACGATGCGGCCCGATGCCAGCGCATCGATCGCGTCAGCAAAATTTCCTTTCACATGCTGTTCTATCATCATATCTGCTTCCACAGTAAATTGTCGGGTTATAAACATGTTACTACAATATTTGTTGTAACAATTAAAATTGTCCAGCACCCTCATCATTGCGGAAAAAGATAAATGCAGTCTGCCTTTCCTCCTGCGATGCAGGGATCGGCTGAACGGCACTACTACCCGTTTCTCGCAATGTGGAACGGCACCATAAGTATTTCATTTTTCTATTACACAGGGTTGCTGAACAGCGTAGGCACATCGCAGTCTATACCGTACATAATAACAGGGCTGGTGGCAGGCTCGCTCTTCTATCCTTTCATAGCGGCCTTGTGGACCGGCAGGTCGCTGTCAGGCGTGTTTGTATCCCTCCTATCTGCGATTATCCTGTTTGTCGCGGTCGCACTGTATGTCCAATATACTATCATACTCGACAACGTGCAGATATTGCTGCTGTCGTTCATCACCCCGGCCGGCACTCTTTTTTCCACATCTGTGTACTTCAATACGTCGATCAGGCCGGCCGGATTCTTCCGTTCCTCACTGCCTGTGTGGCTCGGCGGCCTGCTTGTCTCAATCATACTTTTTTCGGCATACCTGATAATGTTTTATCGTTATATGCCGCTCATCATTCTCGCTGCTCTGATATGCAGCTGCCCGCTGCTCATCGCAGGTTTTCTCAAGGACAGACGAGATCGGGAAAACATAGTATAGTGTTTGCTGTTTACTCGGAACATTGAACACATGGAAGGGAATTGAAACGGCATATGCGCTGCACTTCGGCCGCACGCTGGTATCCGCACTCGCAGCAGTGATTCTCTGCCTGCCTGTTGTGCTGGTTCCAGTCGCTTTTTCGCACGCCGTTACCTCCGGTACAAGGACGCCGGTGAAGCACGTCATAATCATAACAATGGAAAACCACAGTTTCGATAACATATTCGGGAATTATCCGTTAGGCGGAACATCCACATTCTCCAACCTGACGTCGCAGCTGAGCGTGCCTGTCAACCTTATTGGTTCCAATCTGTCCGGCAGTCTCACACCAGTGCCGCCGGGCACCTACTCCACGGCGGACCCCGTAGAGGGATATTCTGCCTACCATCTCGACTGGAATCACGGCAGGATGAACGGCTTCGCGGCCAACTCTGGAAAACAGTCCATGACCTATTTCACGGCGTCACAAATGGCAATCGAATGGGTTCTGGCCGAGGAATATGCAATCGGCGACATGTACTTTGCAAGCGCGCTGACAGCAACGATGCCCAACCGGCTGTTCGGTATTGCCGGCTATTCGCCAGTGCTGAATGATTACGGTCCTCCACCGTACATACCGTTTTCCCAGTCAATATTCTCCGAACTGAACAGTTACGGTGTTTCTTGGTCTTATTACGTGGCAAATCCGTCGCTCGGCACCATTATCCTTGATTATTTCTACGGAGTTCATCGTTATGCATCTGACATCAGAAGCTGGTCCTCGTTCTTCTCCGAACTGCAGAGCGGGACACTTCCGGCAGTCTCCTACTTTATGCCCATAGGACTCGGGGTCAGCGGGTACAGTCAGCACCCTTCAGACAGCATGCTTGCCGGCGAACTGTGGCTACTCTACACTGTCGGGAAGATAATGAATAGTCCCGAATGGAATTCAACCGCTATTTTCATCAACTATGACGAGGGCGGCGGATACTACGACAATGTTCCTCCCCCAACGGTCGGCGGTCAGCAGCTCGGTTTCAGGGTGCCGCTGATACTCATTTCCCCTTATGCCAAGGAAAACTACATTTCCAGCACTCCGATGAATCACGCCTCCATACTCGCATTCATCGATTATAACTGGGGGATGCCGGCACTCAATGCATTCGTTTCGCAGTCCGATCTGCCGGTAGATATGTTCACATTCGGAATTCCCGGCGCTCGCGCACGACCGCCACTTAACCTGAATTTCAGCGGCATAGTGATGCCCTCTTCCATCAGTTTCCCCCTTACATCCGTCGGAGCTTCGCCGATATCAGGCATATTTCCGGCTCCGCTGCAAATCCCGCTCGGCAACCTGAATTACAGCCGCACCGGCAGTTCGGCCGTAAACCTTGCCCAGATGCACACCGGTCTTTATGTTTCTGCCAATTACCCCTATACGCCATATTACGAATCAATCGAGTTTGTCGGCGCGTTCATGGTAGTGCTCAGCGCGCTTGCCGTTGTTGTGCTATATCGAATTCGAATTCCCGGCCGCAGGCACTGAGCGGCAGCCCTCAAATCGGGCTGCTTTTCTTTCTCTTCGTTATGAGCTTTCCACCGCAGATTCTGCACTCCTTATCGTTGCGCGTGTGCAACGTCGAGCCGCACCCCTTGCAGACTATTTCCCATTGCACGTAGTTGTGTATGCGCGGTATGTAAAGCGACCTGTATTCGACGCCGAGAGCGGAGGCCGTATTCTGTATCGAGTAATCCTCGGTGACGATGACTGCGTGCAGCTCATAGGCCAGGGAGAGTATCTCCAGGTCAGCTTCGGACAGCCTTGCGATGTCCCCGTTCTCTTCCGCCTTTGTCCTCACCACCTTCATGCTCTCAGGCGAAGGCATGAGCACAGTCAGTCTCGAAATGATAAAGAATTCGGCTCTCTCCGTCCTGTAGACCTTCCTCACTTCGGTAACAATCTGGGGAGTGGCATAAAGGACGGTTCCGGCTGGATAATCCGTGCCGTTGTAGATGGCGCTCGTATCAAGCACGAGCATCTTCTCCTCCGTCCCGTTCTGCCATTCATACATAATGTAACTTGAAGCCTCTTCTGAGCATATGTGACTTCCCTTTCACATTCTTTCCGGCCAGCGCATCGTTAATGAGGCCTGCAATTGTCCTCATTTCCCTGTCGCCCATGCCCAGTCTGGATACTTCGGATGTGCCCAGTCTTCCCGTAGTGTCAACAATGATGTCGTTGCTTTCGAGCTTTTCGCTCACGCCTCCGAAACTCATGCCCATCGAGGCGACAGATGCCGGATCCACATACAGCTGATGAGACATCGAATAGCCATGCTCCCCGAACAGGCATGTCAGCCTGCCTGCAGAAAGGTGTTTGCCAAGGCTTTTCGAGTTTCTCTGTATGCGGGAAGCGTAGTTGCGTCCGTGCTTTCTCATTTCCTCAAGTGCCTGTGCGAGCGCAGCAATTCTGTTCCAGTGCGCATTGTCAATGATCCTCCAGGTGGTGTTCCTGACAAAGGACTTCCACACGTCGTCGTCCGTCGTTGCAAAGATGCCGCCTTGCGGGCCGGGAAAACTCTTGTGTGTGCTCCCTATCATTATGTCGCACCCCTCTTTCAACGGCTGCTGGAATCTGCCGCCCGCAATCAGTCCAAGGACATGTGACGCGTCATAGGCAAGCAGGGCGCCTGAATCCCTGCAGGCATCTCTCACCGCACTGACATCATAAGGGAAGAGTATGAAGCTCTGTCCGAGTATGACAAGTTTCGGCCTTTTCTTTTTAATCAACGCCGCTGTTTCTTCAGTCTTTATGTTCCATGAGCTCCTGTCAAAAGGTATCTCGGTGAAATTCGCGGAAAAGAGCTCTGTGATGTAGCCGGGTCCGTATCCGTCGTATCCTCCGTCCTTTGAGGAAACAGCCATCACGCCGTCCCCGGGACGGATGACGCTCGCGAACATCAGCAGGGATGCTATATGCCCGGACAAAGGCTTGAGCGAAACGCGTCCTCCAAACATGGCCGCGGCACATTCCTCGCCTCTCTGTTCCACCTCATCCATATATCGTGTGCCGCCGTAGCTGTTCGAGGCACCGTTGTTGTTTATGTGCTCATTGCTTCTCAGCGTATATCTTCCAGCCATGTCGGAAGACAGAATCCGTCTGACCGATGGGCTCAATATATTTTCAGAGGGCTGGAGGTTAATGCATTTCTGGCCCCGCCATTCGTCATGTTTGTCCACCAGGGATAAAATGTCAGATGGCAGCATCGCACCTCAGTTATTTGGTCCGTATCTGTCATCAAAATCAGGCAGCTGGACACCGGGATACTCTTCCTCTTCATCGGTATCTATGACCATGTTGAGGAGCATGTTCACGATTTCCTTCATCTCTTTGACCTCAATCCGCAGAGAATCTATTTCCTTCAGCAGTCTCTCTTCTTCCTTCCTGACCGGCGCCTTCTTCTGTGTTTTGGCCCTGGGCATGTAATTACTACCCTCAATGCACTCTAACGCAACCGGCTTTTAACTTTTTGCGTCCATCCACCGGCGACATCAGTCCACAAGCGCAGCACCATAGTCATCGGCAATCTTGCGCTTTTCAAATCTTTCGCACTCTTCGCAGTAGAGCGAACGATCCTTCAAAATGAGCATAGAGCGGCACCGGCTGCAGTGTGCTGCCACAACGCCCATGTGGTTGTTCACCGTGCTCAGCTGCACGGACGGTGTGCTCTGAATCACTTCCGCCCTTATCACGTCCCCGACCCTGACGGCCTGCCCTACCGACTCCACATACTGCGATGAAATTGTGGAAACATGAAGGGTGGAATCCCTGTCCCCGGTAACTGCCCTGTTTACTCCCTCTATGCGGAGTATTTCGCATATGGCCATCGAGCTCCGTACATCGGATATGACAGCCAGAACGCGATCCTTCTTCTTCGGCTCCGCGACAGGGTTAATGGGCTGCACCATAACGGTGTGTGCCTTGCTGTCCAGTATCAGCTCTCCGGCTTCCGACGCCACAATTTTTCCGTCCGCCTCGTATGTTCCCGCTCCGGGCGAGTATTCTTCGGCGATCGCTACTACGTCACCCGGTATCACTACCTTTCCTTTCATCTCACTTCGACATTGTCATCTTTCACTGCCTTATAAAGAATTAGACTGAATTCCCTGCTATCCATTTCATGAAAATCGAACGTTCGCGACATCGAGTATGTGAACAAGCGTGTAACCACCACTTTTCCCCCGAAGCGTTTAATCGTGTCCCTTATGAACTCCTCAGTTTCCGCAAGGTGTATCGTATAAACGGTATCAGCTATGCTGAGTGCCTTCTTGATGAAGGGGACATCCGCGTTTCGGGACTGGGAACCGAAGGGCGGATTCTGAAATACAGTATCGAATCTGCCTGAAAACTTCAGTACGTCCGATGTGATGAATGTGATCCTCTCCGAGATGTCGCTGTCAAGGAGCATCCTGGCGTTGGACTGTGCAATCTCTATCGACCTCTCGTCAATATCGACACCAGTTGCGCTCGAGGCGCCGAGCATCATCGCCCCTATGGCAAAGACACCCGCTCCGCAGCCGAGATCCGCCACACTTTTTCCCTCGATGTCATGCCTCATGGCTGCGTCGAACAGGATGGCCGATGCAGTATCAGTTTCAGTGTGATACTGCTCCAGTGAGGCGTTTGGCCTGTCGGGCTGCTTTAACATTCGCAAACGGCGCTTCAGATCATTGAGTTTCAGCTGTATCCCGTCTCCTTTTACAACGGTCCCCCGATAGCAGACAGAGGTGATTGTCCGGCCCGCCGATATGATTGTGCCGGAGCCTGCCGCCACTCCATGCTCGTATTCTCATGTCCAACTGAGATAGTGTTAATTACCAATTAATATTTCATTCAGTCCGATGAAAGAAGTACTGCCCGGCATCTACCTCATCGGAAAATATTCGTTGAAGTCGTTCGGCAACTCCGGGTATTTTGTCGTTCACGAAGGCGGAAACATCCTCGTTGACGCTCCGGAGCTCACTGAAGAGGATTCGAAATTTATCACGGACCATGGCGGTCTGGCAAAAATATTCATTACGCACATCAGGGCTTTCGGCGATGCCTGCAATCTCAAGACAAAATTCGGCGCTTCACTGATAATGCACGAGGGTGACGCCCGCCTGGCAAAGGGATGCACCCCGGACTCAACCTTCAGCGCTGAACTGAAGCTCTATGACGATGTAACACTCATACCAACGCCTGGTTACACTCCCGGCTCCTCCTGCATGCTCTTTCGCAGTGGGAAGGGTGTACTCTTTTGCGGTGACATGTTCTGGTGGGGCAACCGGGATCGTTACAGCAGTGAATTGATGAGCTGGCCCACTGAAGATGACAAGAAGACATGGAATCTCGCGGACGGACTCGTTCTGAACGTGAATCTTCTCGATTCCGACATATCGAAAATGAAGGAGAGTGCGCAAACACTCCTGAATTATGAGTTTGACGCGATACTCATGTCGCATCCGAATTATCCGCCGAGGGCCAGGGGACCAGTTCTTTCCGGCGGAAAAAATGCCATCCAGGACACGCTCAATACAGGAAAGATGACGCAGTTCTCAGACTGGATGAGACAAGAATTAAAGAACTGATTTCCATCCACTCAAGGAAGGGCTCATGGTCTAGTGGTCATGACGTCGCTCTCACACAGCGGAGGTCCCCGGTTCAAATCCGGGTGAGCCCATATCAAACAAACATGACAGGCCCAACTTCGTCAATTCTGAATAAGTGTTCCTTAACGGCCCCGATTCTTTACCAGCTTCTCAATCGCCATGGTGACAGCACTGTTGACAGTGGTGTCATTGTCCACTGTCCAGTATTTGAGTGCTTTATACAACTCTTCGTTCAGCCTTACTGTTATTTTTCTATATTCCTTCATTGCTTCTTTCATTGCCATGTCTCGTCTTATGCTGCCAATCCGGCATATTTATAAAGTTGTATTGCCGTACCTACGGCACATAAGTTGCATAATTTGGGAGTGGCTGAAATGAGCGTTGAGCAGAGTCAGAACAGCTCAGTTATCGTGCAATCGAGAAAAGGGACCATCGGAAACATCTGCAGGAAACTGAAGGCCGTCACGTTCACGGTCCTGTTCCTGCTCGCAGGCATGTTTGTCATAGTGCATGTGGCTGCGGGTGTGGCGAAGGCGTCATCGGTACCGACGAACTACTACTTTACAGGATACATGGGAAACAATACGATTTATATGACAACTGATAAGCAGGCATATTATATGACAAATTCACAGGGTCAAGCATTAGGCAGTAGTGCGTATCAGAATGCGAGCAATAATAAAGACGGAATTCCGAATGCTATCCAGCTCAATTTGAGCAATAAACTATATGATGCTTCGGGCTACTCATATGATTCTCTTAATGATGAGTTTATAGTACAGCTTTTCTTCTCAGCAGTGGGGGGTTCAAATTATTGGAATAGCAATCCTTTTACTCTTGAGGCAATTGGGCAGAAAATCGGTGTAAAGGAGATTATAAATGGAACCGACCCGACCGCCGTTAGCACGAATATCGAGCAATCATTCAACACCGGGATGAACATAACCAAGACTTCAACTCAGGATGGTGAAATTGCCTATATTGTAGAAACTGCGATGAATATAGCCATAACCGCTGCGGCAGTCACCTTCGCTCCTGAGATCGCGGTGCCTGTAGCCGCCTATGGAATCATGGACGGATTCCTTGGAATAGCCGGAACTTTTAGCCAGTCTCCGATGACCCCTCCATCCAGTTCCTATTTCACTGGATCCGGATCGACTTGGGAATGGGGGCAGGTTGACAACGGCAGTATGGCGATAACTTTGAGCGACGAGCCCGCTGGACACAACGTTTACGGTATGGGCACGATGGTTCAGATTCAGATAAACGACTTTCCCGGAGTGGTTTCGAGCGTCGGCAACAGCCTTATTAACCTCTTTGCGCAGAACGAGATGGCTGAATTCGATTCCAAGACAAGTGGAATAATATATTCAAACGGATCGGCTACTTCAATAAACGTAAACATGGTGCAGGCTGTTTCCATAGGCGGTTATGCCTACTTGCGCTCTGGTGTTCCGGACGCTAACAGTGTCGTCATATTGCAGCAGGACATGGGTGGTGTAATCGTTAATTTTGCACTGAAAACAAATGCAACCGGGTATTGGCATTTCTTTGCCGAACCCGGAGCAACATACACACTCTCCGCCAGCTTCTCCGACGCTCTTGGAACTGTTTCCAAGACTGAACAGATACCTTCCAGCGACACTGGAACAGCTGAGACCGGTGGGAATATAACTGTCTCTCCGATATACGTCGGGGCAGGCTATGTTACAGGTCGTGTAACCGATTCAGCCAACGGTTATCCGATAAGCGGTGCAACCGTTTCCCTGGCTGATTCGAGTGGTTCAGTGTCGACGAAAACCA
>JAHEAA010000011.1 GCA_019721035.1 Candidatus Sysuiplasma acidicola | reverse complement strand
TTTGCGTTACTGACTTATATGCTAGCACAGGCACTGCAATGCCGTACCTGGCAATAAATGTTCAGTAAACTGAAAATCAGGGAAAAGCTGACAATGTCCATAGAATCATTGCCCGGATGGTTTTCGATCGTCCGCCATAAATACTTCGTCGTAAATTACCCGTATTAATGCGCGTACTGATCACTGGCGGTGCTGGTTTCATAGGATCGAACCTGCTTCATTACTGGTGCGAAAAGCATCCGGATGACGTCGTAGTCTGCCTGGATAAGCTGACTTATGCAGGCCATCTGTCCTCCATTCGTTCACTGATTGACAGCGGCAGGATTGAATTTGTGAAGGGAGACATCTGTCTCAGTGAGGACGTCAGGCGCTTAATGCACGACACCGACACCGTTATACATCTAGCGGCCGAATCGCATGTGGACAGATCAATAGACAAGCCGGACGAGTTCGTAAGAACCAATGTTCTCGGAACTTTTACACTGCTGGAAGAGGCGCGTCGCGCGGATATCCGGCGGTTCCATCACGTCTCAACCGATGAGGTATTCGGTTCTCTTTCACTCGATTCCGCAGAGAAATTCAATGAGCAGACACGATACAACCCGAGGAGCCCATACGCTGCAAGCAAAGCTGCTTCTGACCATCTCGTAAGATCATACGGAGAGACCTACGGCATCGGCACGAGTATATCGAACTGCGGTAATAACTTCGGTCCGTTTCAGCATCCTGAAAAGATAATACCTCGTTTCATAACGCTCCTGCAATCGGGCAGAAAGGTGCCCATCTACGGTGACGGACTGAATGTCAGGGACTGGATTTACGTTTACGATCACTGCTCCGCGATTGATGCGATCGTAAACAGAGGGAAGAACGGTGACACGTACATGGTTTCGGGCAGAAACGAACTCTCAAACATTGAACTCACACGTAAAATACTTTCAGTAATGGGCCTTGCTGAAGACAGAATAGACTACATCAGGGACAGACCCGGACACGATCGCAGATACGCTCTCGACGATTCAAAGCTGAGGAATGAACTAGGCTGGAAGCCTTCCATGCAGCTGGAAGAGGCTCTGAAAGTCACGATCAGCTGGTATCTCAGCAACGAGTGGTGGTGGAAGGGCATGGGCGACACTTACTCTTTTTCAGGCGATCTGAAACATGCGGGCAGCGGTAGCGAAGTGCAACCTGGCCGATGATCCATATTCCATGGGTGCTGTGTTGTGCCTTAAACGAGTAGCAGCGTGCACCCGGTTGTAAAATCTTTGAAATAGAGCCCTGCTTTTCATCACTTCATGACAGAGAGCAAGTTCAAATGGGTTAAGTCGCCAAATTTCAACGACAGACCTGCTGGTGCAATAACTATGATCGTAGTGCATCACACGGTGATTCCTACACTCGAAGAAACGGTGAATCACTTTCTGAATCCAGAGTCAAAGGTTAGTTCCCATTATGTTCTGGGAAGAGACGGCAGCATAGTCCAGATGGTGAAGGATGAGGATCGCGCATGGCATGCAGGCGTGAGCAGCTGGAAAGGAGTGGACAACTGCAATGATTACTCCATCGGAATCGAAGTTGTCAACAAAGGCGACGGCGTCCAGCCTTTCACTGAGGAACAGTATGTTTCTCTGTGGAATCTAGTGGGAACCCTTGTGTCGAAACACGACATAAAGAGGGATATGATCGCAGGGCACAGGGATATAGCTCTCCCTCCAGGCAGAAAAGTGGATCCTGCGGATAATTTTGACTGGTCACGCCTTGCAGAATTCGCCGACAGGAAGCAGGTGGCAGCGCTTGCTGAGATCATGCACAGCGAATACAGGCAGAAGCATGCAGGAACCGGCAAGAGCTGAGACATCGGCAATGCGCCTCTCAAACAGAACGCCCTGTGTCATAGATTGGCAAAATACTTGAAAGCGTTACCTATCCCATGACATATGAACTACGAGTCATTCGGCGGAACGGGAATAAAAGTCTCCAGACTGATCTATGGCACTTGGTACCTTCCACATGAAGATGCAAAAAACAACAACGGTATCTTCGAGGTGAGCAGGGAACGCTCTCTTGAAGTGATAAACCGTGCGGTGGAAATCGGTATCAATTTTTTCGACACTGCAGACGTGTACAGGGGTGTCTACGATCGGAAGTCAAAGCAGCCAGGTTTCGAACATGTGGGTCTCTCGGAGGAAATACTCGGTGAAGCGCTGAGCGGGCACGACCGGGAGTCATTTGTGATAGTCACCAAGGTCACCGGACGAACCGGCCCGCTTCCGAATGACCAGGGGCACAACAGGAAGCATATCATGAAGGCCGTCAGGGACAGCCTTTCACGACTGAAAACAGACTATATTGACATTTATCTGCTCCATGGGCCCGACGCATCGACATCACTGGAAAATGCAATAAGATCCATGAACCACCTCATCGACGAAGGACTCATTCTGCATTACGGTGTTTCTAACTTCCAGCCGGAACAGGTGGAGGAGATGTTCGGTATATGCAGGCATAACGGCCTCGAGCCTCCCTGCGCGGTTCAGGAAGTTTACAATCTCATCGACAGGAATTTCGAGACAGGCAGGCTGAAGGTCGTTGAGAAGCACAACATGGGTGCGATGATTTACAGCCCTCTCGCCCAGGGCGTTCTGGCCGGCCGCTATTCAGTGGAAACAAAGGACGTGCCCAGAAAGACTTATGATGAACTGTTCGCGGAAAGGGCGTCCGAACTCGCCGCTCGTGAAACTGTCAGGAGGGTTGCCGAAGTGGCAGGAACGAAAGGAGCTTCAATGGCCGGCGTCTCACTTTCGTGGCTGATGTCAAAGAGCCGTAACATTTTCCCCATAGTCGGCGCAACCAGAATCGAACAGCTGGAGGACAGTGCTGAGGCCACAGGGCTGAGGCTCAGCGATGACGAAATCAGGAAGCTTGAGAGCTGACGCGGTGCTATACTGCATTCACAACCAGCCGCAGGAGCCAGTTCGCTCATCAGTCTTACACGGGCACGAACAAGCAGACTTCCAGCCCGGCCCACGCGTCGGCGAAAGTTATTCATGAGCGGCAGCATAATGGGATCGGCATGGGACGAATGGCTGCATCAGGGCACAATGCACCCAACACCGGTATTGATGAACGGCCAAGATGCGGATGGAGCACCATCGAACCGCTCTACGTGCGTTACCACGACACCGAATGGGGCGTGCAGCTGCATGATGACAGGAAGCTTTACGAATTTCTTGTGCTGGAAGGCTTCCAGGCTGGTCTCAGCTGGTTCACTGTGCTCAGGAAGAGGGAGAACTTCAGGGAAGCTTTCGATTCTTTCGACCCGGATGCGGTGAGCCGTTACGGAAAGAGGGACGTCACGAGGCTGATGAAAAATTCCGGCATCATCAGGAACAGGAGCAAAATACTCGCTGCGATACAGAACGCTTCCTCTTTTCTGAGTGTCGTCGACGAATTCGGAAGCTTCGACAGTTACATCTGGTCTTTCGTAGACGGAAAACAAAAAGTCAACTCCTGGAGTAGATTGTCGGATTTGCCTGCGAGCACGGCCGAATCCGCACTCATGAGTGCCGATCTTATAAGGAGGGGTTTTCGTTTCGTCGGTCCAACCATATGCTATGCTCACATGCAGGCGACGGGCATGGTGAATGACCATCTGATAACATGCTTCAGGCACTCCGAATGCCTCTGATAAATTTTCTTTTGAGTGTAAAGCCGCAAATGCCGTCGTCATGGAGGCTGCAGTCTGCTCACACTGCAAAGCTGCGCAGTGTCATGAATGCGGTGAGTTCATGCTGTTTCCAGCCATAATGAATAAATATCCCGTCGTGGAATAGTATGGTAGGAGCATAAGTCATGGCCAAGAAAAAAGGTGAAGGTTTCCAGTCCGCGGCAGGTCTGATAAGATATTTCGACGCCGAGGATGAAAAGGCGCTTAAAGTGAATCCATGGCTCGTCGTCGCTCTCATAATCGCCACGGTTGTTATAATCGAATACCTGACGATATCGTTTCCAAATGCCTGAAGAGCTGCCCGTATGACGCTACAAACGGCGCATAATGTCATGTGGAACTGACATCTTTTTGTCCTGTAAGCGGTATTCCTGCGGTTGAAGGAGCACGGAGGCATTGCTGTGAAGGCGGTTCTTGTAGTGGATATGATTAACGACTTCGTCACTGGCAGGTTCGGCTCGAAAAGAGCGGAGCATATCGTGCCCGCTGTCGGTGCGCTGATTGACAGAGCAAGAAGTGCTGGCATTCCTGTTTTTTACCTCAGGGATTCGCATCATCCCGACGATCCTGAGATGCGTGTATGGGGAAGACACGCCATGGCCGGTACCCGTGGATCAGAAATAGTGAAAGAGCTCAGGCCAGAACGCGGTGAGAAGGTCTTCGCCAAGAAGCAATATTCGGGCTTCTTCAGCTCCCCTCTTGACAGGACGCTGAAAGCCGCAGGTGTCGATGAAATATATTTTGCCGGAATCAGCGCCGATATATGTGTACAGCACAATGTCGCCGACGCTTTCTTCCGCGGATACAGACTGACCGTTGTCAGCGATTGCGTCGAGAGTATGAATCCTGCAAGGAAGAAAGCAGCTCTGAAATACATGAAGGAAATCTATGGCACATCCATAGTTTCTCTTGGTAAGGTGAAATTCTGAAACAGTTCTTCACTGCCTCTGACGAGCAGATAGCCGCCGGCGAGACAACAGATACATATTTCACGAAAACGCGCAAGATACTCGAAAAGAACGGACTTGCCTCGCAGAAAGTGAGTGCTGAAGTCACCGCCAGCGAATTTCCCGCAGGATGGACATGGGCCGTGTTTGCGGGTCTTGAAGAAGTGATTCGTCTCTTCGAGGGCATGCCTGTCGATATTTATTCACTGCCGGAGGGCACCCTTTTCAGGAACAGGTCGCGCAGCGGCATCCTCGTGCCGCTGATGTATATTGACGGAAGCTACTATGATTTCGCTGTTTATGAGACGCCCATGCTCGGCTTCATCTGCCACTCGTCGGGCGTGACAACCGTAACCTCCAGATACAGAAAGAGATGCGGCGACAGGACGCTGCTTGCCTTCGGAATACGCAGGGCTCATCCAGCTATTGCACCGATGATCGACCGGGCGTCGTACATCGGCGGTTGCGACGCCGTGTCGTCGATTATCGGCGCCAGCACCATCGGGAAGGCGCCGCAGGGAACCATGCCGCACTCGGCTGTGCTGATGTTCGGCGAATCGTCGAAAGCATTCAGCGCCTATTCAGATGCAATGCCTCCGGGAGAAAAGAAAATTGCGCTGGTGGATACATTTTCCGACGAGCGCCAGGAGGCACTGATTGCTGCCAGGACCATACCGGATCTCTATGGAGTGAGACTGGACACACCGAGGTCAAGGAGAGGCTCGCTTCCTTCAATTGTTTCCGAAGTAAGGTGGGAGCTGGACGCTTCCGGTTTCAAACAGGTCAGGATATTCGTCTCGGGAGGCATCAGGGAAGGAGATGTGGAAGCGCTGAAGAAAGCGGGTGTCGACGGTTTTGGCGTCGGCACAGCGATCAGCAATGCGCCGGTCGTAGACTTTTCCATGGATATAGTGGCCGTCGGCGGTCGGGCGATTGCAAAAAGGGGAAAATTTTCGGGAAGGAAAGAAGTCTACAGGTGTCCCTCATGTCTTCAGTTCGATGTCACTGCTCCTGGCGCTGCAGTGAAGAAATGCCCGTCGTGCGGCATCGTCCAGAGAAAAATGCTGAAAAAGGTGCTGTCCAACGGAAAGAGGAGTTCGCCCGAAACGGATGCGTCTTCAATCCGTGCATATGTCATTGAGCAGCTCTCCTCGGTCGAAGAAATGCCAATATAACTGACGCGCAGCCCGATATCGGCCACCGCAAAGGTTTTAAGTCACGCATGCGCAATTGCTCGTGGCATGAGCACGAATCCGGACGGCAGAATAGCGGGAAGGACGCTGGAGGATGGCCATATCACATGGTCCCATAAATACGACATGAATGTGGTATTCGTGCCTCCTGGTGAAGATGAGCGATGCTTCGCCTGCGGGTCCAGACTGGTAGCGCCCGATGGAAGATGGCACGGTGCGGAAGTGAAGAAGGGAAAGTATTATTGCGAAAAGTGCACACCCTCTCCGTGAGACTCATTCACAATCTTTCATCCGAATGCTGTCAGAACCCTTCTCAAAGTGGGCCGGAACATGCCCTGATATGCATCTTTGGTGGCAGGCGGACGCCGTCAGGCAGGGAGAAGAGTTTATTAAACACTTCAAAGTACGACAGAACGAACCACAAAAAAGACACGGAGCAATGTAACCTGATGATTGAGGTCGGAAAGGGAAGCAAAGACGGGGCAGGCGGCAATTCGTGCCGCATCACGGAAGTGCCGTCGCTCATGTGTTTCAGTTCAATTGTTGTTGAATCGGCAGATAACAGGTGGATATTTTGAATCTTTTGAAAGAGAACAGATTGCAATGGTGTATAGGCGGTGCGCAGGGCAGCGGGGTTGACACTTCGGCAAACATATTCTCGCGTGCATGCGCGGAAGGCGGACTCTGGGTGATGGGAAAGAGAGAGTACTTTTCCAATATCAAGGGCGAACACAGCTATTTCGTGGTAAGAGTTGGGGAAAAACAGGCCCGTGCTCTTTACGACGCCATCGACGTGCTGGCAACCTTCGATGAGGAAACTGTCGCCAGGCACTTCGATGAAGTTGTGAAAGGCGGCGCGCTGATATATGATTCCGCCCTGGCTAACAGGAAAGTGGAAGAGATACCAACGCTTGATCAGAGGATTAAGGACGAACTGGCCCGGCGCTTCTCATCCTCCTCTCCAACTTTAAGCACGCTGGTGGAGAGCTGCAGAAGCAGGGGCGTTCACGTCTATGCCATCAATTACGCCGCGCTTCTGAGTGTGATATCCTCAAAAACAGGCGAAAAGAGATCGAGCATCCTCGGCAGGATGGTCAATGTAATTGCCGTGGCAGTTTCATTCGCTCTGCTGAAGTACGACATTGCAGACCTGAAAAGTTCGATTGACAGGATATTCGGCGGCAAGAAGAACGTCGCCGCAATGAACATAACTGCTGCAGAAGTCGCATATGAGTATGTTGCCGGCAATTTTCATGATGAAGTACCTTACAGGCTAAGCAAGATTCCGAAAGGCGCCGGCAAACGCATGCTGCTCAACGGCAATCAGGCCGTGGCCCTCGGCAAAGTGGCAGCCGGACTCCGTTTCCAGACTTACTACCCGATTACGCCTGCTGCGGACGAGAGCACTTATCTTGAGCATTATGAACGTTTTCCGATGCACGGGCAGGACGGAAAGCGCGGTAGCATAGTCGTACTGCAGGCAGAAGACGAAATTGCCGCGGTGACCATGGCTATAGGCGGGGTGCTTGCAGGTGCCAGAACGTCGACATGCACTTCCGGACCAGGATTCTCGCTCATGGCTGAGGGGATCGGCTGGGCCGGCATCAACGAAGTGCCGCTTGTCGTGACTAACTATCAGCGGGCCGGACCCTCCACCGGCATGCCCACAAGACATGAACAGGGCGATCTTAAATTCTCGATGTACGGCGGTCACGGCGACTTCCCGCGCATAGTCCTCTGCTCCGGAGATCTGGAAGAATGTTTTTATGACGCCAACCACGCGTTCAATTATGCCGAGCGTTATCAGATGCCCGTCATTCACCTACTCGACAAGGCAATAGCGAACAGCACTGAATCTGTCCCCTACTTCGATCCGTCGAAGATGCACATTGATCGCGGTCTTTTCCTGGGCGACGGTGTGCCGTTTGTGCTCAATAAGGATGAGGAATATGCACGCTTTAAATTCACTGAAAACGGCATAAGTCCAAGGGTTCCGGCGGGCACGCCCGGTGCGATATTCTGGAACACGGGTGACGAGCACACCGAAATTGGCCACATAACCGAAGACCCCGTATTGCGTAACAGGATGATGGAGAAGAGGATGGGCAAGCTGAATCTTGCGCTGAAGGAGATACCCGCGGACGAACAGTTTCACTACTTCGGAGACGAGAAACCGGACCTGCTTGTCGTGAGCTGGGGTTCCACGAAGGGGGCCCTGCTCGAAGCGATCGAAGAGCTGAGGAAGGAAGGAAAGAAGATAGGTTTCCTGCAGATGCGCCTGATACTGCCGTTCCCCGCGGAGAAGGTTAAGGAATTTGCTGCTCGTGCCAGTAAAGTCGCGGTGATGGAGATGAATTATGTCGGCCAGCTTGCGGATGTGATGGCCGAATACACGGGCATCCTTGCGGAGTTCCGCATTGTCAAGTACAACGGCCGGCCAGTAACCATCGACGAGGCGCGTTCGGCTCTTGCGTCGATACTCGAAGGCAAATCAGAAAAGAGGGTGGTGCTCACACATGGAGCTTAAACTCGCAGATTACAGAACAGAGGTTCACAACGACTGGTGCCCGGGATGTGGCGACTTCGGCATATTGAGTGCCGTTCAGATGGCTCTCGCGGAGACGAAACTCGATCTCAGCGACACCGTGCTGGTCAGCGGCATAGGCTGTTCGGGCAAAACGCCTCATTACGTCAATGTCACGGGCATACACACGCTGCACGGAAGGCCGCTTCCGTTTGCAACAGGCATAAAGCTCGCGAATCCCCGCCTCAATGTTGTCGTAGTCGGGGGTGATGGTGACGGCATGGGAATAGGTGCCGGTCATTTCGTCAGTGCCGGAAGAAGGAATGTGGATATGGTCTACATAATTTACGACAACGGAGTCTACGGCCTTACAAAGGGACAGGCTTCACCGACCCTCAAGCTCGGTACAAAGACGAAGGGACTCAGTTTTCCCAACATGACCAGCAACATAAATCCGCTCATACTGGCAATGGCCTGCGGTTACACCTTCGTGGCCAGAGGATACTCCTTCAACGTTCAGCACCTGAAATCCATTATCAAGGCAGCGATAGACCATAAGGGGACAGCCTTTGTCGACGTGCTGCAGCCATGCCCGACGTACAATGATATCAATTCAAAAGAGTGGTACAACGGAGAAGACAGGGCGGAGGAGAACAAAGGCAAGCCGCTTCCCCGGGTTTATACGCTGGAGAGCAAAGGATACGATCCGAATGTCAACACGGCTGCGGGCAGGGATGAGGAAACGGTGAAGCTCGAAGCCTTCAGGCTGGCGAGCGAGTGGGGCGACAAAATACCGATTGGCGTCTTCTACAGGAATGAGGAAATACCGACATACAGCGATCGCATAGTGGAGCGCATTCCTGAATATGTGACAGTTCCCCCTGCAAAACAGCCGATCGGAGACAGCAGCAGGAAACCGATCGCCGACATTGATGGCTTCATGGATGAACTGAGTGTCTGATACTCGATGCCCGACCGGCGGCGGCATCCTGCCGCATGGCCGGTTAATGGCGTACCGATTCCACGCTCAACTTTCTCGTTATCCGCACGAGAACGCTGCTTTTCTGATATTCTGCAGATCCTCCGCTTCGACAGCTGCAGTTACGCTTGATTGACTATTGTAGGTTTAGCGACGGTCTACAGGTTTCCCTTGGCCGGAAAAGCATTCGGCATGGCCAAATAAGCTCATCGCAAAAGAAGAATTCCAGGACTCCGCGTTTTACTGTTTTTTGTCAGGCGAATGAGGCGCAGACTCCGTGAATTCACGGCATCCGGACCCTGTCAACTTTTCCTTGAAAATATTGACTTGAAGGCTTCCGCTCAGCATCTTTGAATTGCTTCATTGCCTCATCAGCCTCCCGCTCCTGCCCGGGTCACGAGCAGACATCCTGGTTCTGTCGCGATCATATGTCGCGATCATGTGTGGCACCGCATTGGCATTGCCACGGAGCCGATAACGCGCCATCCGCATGCATCATTCCAGTCATGCAGACTATTTGAACGCGACAGGGGGCGGTCGCCGAAACAAGTTACTTCCACACAACATTGACAGTGTCCGCTGCATAGCAATCATGGCAATGTCCGCAACTGATGACGACAGTTATGACAGCAGCGGACAGCGCTCACAGAAATCATGAAGCGGCGGGAATATCAATGAAAACTTGACAGGGTCGCATCCGCAAACGACCCTCACTCAACTTTGCTGGCTGGCGCCAATATCCTGTTGGCTTCCGGCATCCTGCCGAAGAAATGGTGATAGAGCATTATGTTCAGGCTGTTGAGAACGAACCCTATCTCAAACGGGACGAAGACAGGAAAGACGTCCTGGATGGCACCCGATGAGAAGGTAGCGCCTGCTGACGGGAACAGCCTCGCTGACTGGTTTGTTCCTGTAGCAAACGACCTGGATTCTTCGCTCACCATGTTCATCATCAGGGACTGCTGCGAGGGCAGAGCCATGGCCCTGGACGTCGTGAAAATGAGGTAACTCGCTGAGGCCATGAGCGGAGAGAATGAAAACGGGAACAAAAGTGCAAACGTCGCTGATACTGCCCTGGTGGTGATGATGAAGCGCACGAATCCCAGCCGGGCCGTCAGGAACGGAGTGAAAACCATAGCGGAGGCAGTGAGGACACCACCGACAGCAAAGAGATCTCCAATCGTGCCGTTTGACATCAGGAACTGATGCCTGAGTATGATCGGAAGGAACGGTATGATCAGGCCCTGAGTTGCGCCATTCAGTGAGCCAGTGATGGCAAACTTCTTGATAAGCCCCATGTCCTTCCCGCTCGTCCTTTTTTTCCCAGGTACAGCCTGGCGGGGCTTGAAATTCTCCCTGATTGGTATAATCACGCAGAAAGACACCAGGGCGAAGAACAGTGCCACTGCGAAAAGCACCTCGTAATTGTTCAGGTTGGCAAGAACGGCGCCGGCGGAACCTGCAATGCTCGATATTATGGTGAATGCCGAGAACAGCATCGTCCTGTTCCCCGCATTTGTCTTCTCTGCAAGCAGCGCAGTCTGCATCGGCGCCACTGAAGCGCCGACGCCTCCGCCGACAATCCCTCCTGCTATGCCGAAACCGCCGATTGCAGCAGACACAGCAAGCAGAAAGATATTGTCCGTCAGCAGAAGTATCAGCACGGCGACAGGAAGAAAGAAGAGCGTGAGGAGGAGCAGCCTCTTCCTGCCGTGTATGTCCGCATACCTGCCAATCACGAGTGTCAGGAGAGGGGTGAAAAGGGCGCCGATTGCAAAAAGTATACCGATCATCGTCAGGGACAGATGCAGGTGATACCTGTAGTATAATCCAATAATGACTGAAAGAATTCCCCCGGCAAAACTTCTCGCGCCTCTGGATAGGACCAGCAGGTAAAGGTCCGTATGGCCGTTCCTGTCTGCTTTAATCACTCTGGTTCCCCGGTGTAGTGTGTACACTGCTTCTCGAACGCTTATTTGTTTTTTTTGCCGGCATTATGCCCGTGCAGACTGCCTGCTCTTCTGTTTGAGTATTCTCTTCCCCATCAGTGATTCGAGCAGCTGCACTGCGATTTCCGCCGTTCTGTTCGAATAATCCAGTATAGGATTGACTTCCACCAGTTCGGCGGATGTTACTACGCCCGCATCATAGAGCATCTCCATCGCCAGATGCGCTTCACGATACGTCAGCCCGCCAGGGACAGGAGTTCCGGTTCCTGGTGCCTCCCTTGGATCCAGCACGTCGATGTCAAAGCTGACGTGAACATCGCTGGTGCCTCTTCCTGCAATTTGTATGGCCTGCTCCATCACTTCAGCTATGCCCATCTCATCCACTTCCTTCATCGTGTACACGGTTATCTTCGACCTGGAAAGGAGCTCTGCCTCCCCTTCATCTATGCTCCTGCATCCAACTATTACCGTGTTCTTCTCAAGCGCCTTGGGCGATATTTTTCTGAAATTGACCAGTTGCGGGAGGCCCTGCCCCAGTATGGCAGCAAGGGCCATGCCATGGACATTTCCGGATGGCGTCGTCCTGTGTGTATTGAAGTCACCGTGAGCGTCAATCCATATGATGCCCCTGTCCGTTCCATGTGGTGCAAGTCCGCCGAATGTACCGATTGAGACACTCTGATCCCCTCCTATCACCAGCGGCATCATTTTTTCCGAAACGCACCTGGATACCTGTTCCGCTATGTTGTTGCACATTTTCATTATGTCTGCAAGGTAACGTGCGCTCTCCACGCCGTGTCTGGCAGTTGACCTGTCCGGGCCAGGAACGTTGCCAAAGTCCACTACCTGGTGGCCCAGATCAGAGAGTCGTTCGACGAGGCCGGCTATGCGCATGGCAGTCGGTCCCATGTCCACGCCTCTTCTCTTCTGCCCCAAGTCCATTGGAACACCGATGACTCCTATTTTCACACATATCACCATGAGTCAGCGCGTCAGCACTTCTGAATTTTCTCAACAGGATGCGATGCGCTGTTGATCGGCGTATAGAGAGTGCGAGGCTGTTCTTATTTCTTGAGGTTTGCCGAAAAGAACTTCAGCACACGCTCCCGGGCATCCTTTGCTGCTTCCTCCACGTAGTTGCGGCCAGTGTCATTAAAGAACGCATGCGCAGCGCCTTTATAAACCACAATTTCAAAGACCTTGTCAAAATCTACCAGTGCCTTCACGAGTTCATGAATGTGTTCGTTGATTCTCTTGTCAAGACCGCCGTAAAGTCCGAGAACGGGTCCGTTTATGTTCCTGACACGGTCCAGAGGCTCTGGATTCTGTCCGTAGAAAATAACGGATGCTGCAGTTTTACCTGTGCATGCAAGTTCTGCCGACATCGCTCCGCCAAAACAGAAACCGGCGCTTCCAATCGCCCCGTGCGAAACGTTGTCCCTTCCGTTCAGAAAATCGACACCGGCGGAAAGTTCCTCGGCAAGTTTCTGTCTAGGCAGACTGAACATAGAGCCCATCAGCGACTGAATGACGGCCCTCTTGTCCTCATCGTACTTTGAAAGCGATGCCTGGACGAATTCCATGTCCCTCTGTTTCTCCGGCGGAAGTGACATGAAGAATTTCATCGTCATGTTGATATTTTCTTCCGTCATGCCGGGCGGAGCGTATCCGCTTGAGAAAAGATGGGGTGCGAGTACGACGTATCCGTGCCGTGAAAAGCTGTCAGCAACACTCATTATGTGCTTATTCAGGCCAAATATTTCATGCACAAGCACGATCGCCGGAAATCTGCCTTCGCCCGCCGGCTCAGCCAGATATGCGTCTATCTGCCCCGTAGCGCCTGCATACTTCACCATTTTGCCGTTTGTTTTAAATTCGCTCATTCCATTCCCTCAGTTTTGTGTTGCCGAAAACGTCCTCATAGCTATTATCTTTGACGGATCAGACGATTCTCCACGGAGGAAGCCGAAGGCCTTTATTCATTGGATAGTGGCGATGCTCAAATTTATTAATGCGCAATACGTGAAGTGAAACACGTACATCGAGTGCAACCGCAGGAGACAGCAGGTAAATGTCTGAGGGCCGTTCCCCCCGCAACATTTGCCCCGCGTCTGTCTATGACCTTCGGAAATGAAAATTGCTGGAGGATGCAGATGACAAAATATGTCCTTGTTTCGGATGCAACGCTGAGCTACGATTACAGGAATTTCCCACTGCTGGATTTCCTGTCCTGTGCACCTTCCGATATTGTGCCGGAGATGTTCTACAACTACCTCAAGGGGAAGTCTCCACCAGCCCTGCCGGACGGAAGAGTGAAGTTTGCCCCATATTCTGTAAGGAAACTGGAAGCAGCACTACTGAGGGGGAACCGTAGGGAGGATGTTGTTGTAGCGCACGAAGACCATCTTTCAAATTTCATCCGCGACGATACAAAAGTGATTGGCATCAGCACCATGGATCCTCTCGGTACAGGACCGCTCACAGTCTCATACGCCATATTGTTCGGCAGCAAAGGTTATCCATGGGTCCGCAGGGAATGGTACAGACTCATAGCAAAAATAGCCGCGGTGAGGAAAAGCAAGAAGGCAAAACTGGTCGTCGGCGGTCCGGGGGTGTGGGAATTCACTCTCTTTCCAGAGGAGCTTGACAGCTGTGGCATAGATTATGCATTTCAGGGCGAGGCGGATGATGTCGCATGCAACCTGTTCGAAAGCATTTCGGATGGAAACGCCGGTTCAGAATTTTTCTATAACGGATATGTGAGCTTTGATGAACATTTTCACAGGAGCTACAGGAACGACGACAGGTTCCTGACAAGAAAACAGGGAGTGAAGGGCCATCCGTCCCTTGATGATATACCGGAGATTCTTGCGCCATCGGTCAAAGGCATGACGGAGGTTATGAGAGGATGCGGTGTCGGATGCGACTTCTGTGAAGTCACGCTCAGGCCCTCGAGGTATTACCCTACAGAGAAGATAAAGAAGGAAATTGCCGTAAACGCAGCAGGCGGATTCAGTAATGCATGGATACATTCGGACGAAATATTCGCGTACAGGCACGGAAGACTGTTCGAGCCCAACAGGGATGCACTCGTCGAACTGTTCTCATCTGTCATGTCTGTTCCCGGGACCACGTCAATGAATCCCACGCATGGTCGCATTTCCATTCCGGCGGCCTACCCTGCACTGATAAAGGAACTGAGCGACATTGCGAGAGCAGGTCCGTCGAACTGGATCGGCATACAGGTGGGCGTGGAAACCGGTAGTGAAAGACTTGCCAGGATACACATGCCAAACAAGACGCTGCCGCTGCGCATCGGTTCTGACGGCAGCTGGCAGGACATCGTCTGGTGGGGTGTCCACAACTTCAACAGGAACTTCTGGCGGCCTGCGTTCACCTGCCAGGTTGGCCAGAGAGAGGAGACCGACGAAGACAACTGGGACACCGTCGAGCTGATAAACAGGCTGAGCAATTCAATGGTCGACGGCAACCCGTTCGAGTTCACTATCACGCCGATGCAGAACGTGCCGCTCGGTCTGATGAAGAGCAGGTCATTCTCCCGCGTGCAGCTGAACGAATCACAGCTCGCCGTCTATTATGCCTCCTACAGGCACCTTGCAAAGATTGCCGCGCGTGATTCTCCTTCATCCAGTCATGGTAGGGTCGTGTCCAGAGTTGGCATTTCGAGCCTCATACCGATTGGCGGATGGCTCATGATGCGCCGCATCGAACACATCTGCCGCAGCCGCGGCATGGATGTGGAGAAGGTGAAGAGATACGGCCTTGGCTCAGGGCGAGAGGTTCCGAAACCGAAGAGTATTGCCACGTGATACGCGCCAGGTAAACCGCTGTTGCCGCACACACTCGAACGGTTGCGCTCGCAAGCGGTTTATACTTTGTTCTTGCTTGACCCTTCATGGCCAGAGACAGTGGTTCATACGGCGCTTCCCACGGATATCACAGACATGGCGACGGTCATGATTTGGACGGAATGCTGAGTCACCTCCTGTCAGAAGAGAGAAGAGAGTGGCAGGATCCGGAAAAAATACTCGATGCCGTACTTCCGGCGGGCGTCGGCACTGTCGTTGAGGTGGGATGCGGCCCGGGCTATTTCACTCTGCCACTGGCCCGGAGAATCGGCTCTGGCGGAACCGTCATCGCTCTGGACGTAAACGCCACATCGCTCTCAGTATGCAGGCAGAGACTGCTTGAAGCGAACCTGCATAACTTCGAGTTGCTGCGGCTGGATGCCGACAGGTTCTTTCCACTTGCGGATGGGAGCGCAGATTTCATACTGCTGGCGAACGTGCTGCATGACCTGAAGAGGCCGCAGAATACCCTTTCAGATGCACTAAAACTGCTGAAGAAGAACGGACGTGCCGTGGACATAGACTGGAAGAAGGAGTCGTTGCCATTCGGTCCGCCGCCTGAGATCAAATTCTCCTCAGATCACAGCAGGGACCTGCTGATCGAAGCCGGTTTCAGGGATGTTTCCGTTTCCGAGATCGGGCCTTACCACTACTGCGTGCTTGGAACGAAATGAATGCCGCCTTCTCAGTCAGGGATCGATCAACCTTATGTCCTTGAAGAATATCGGATGTAGCCGTCAGACAAATCCCGGAGACGATTAATACAATGCTCGAGGAAACGTTTGCACGTATTGGCAGCTTCTCACAGAGAAACAGCGGCAAAATAATCGTTGCATGGGTAATCTTTATCGTTGTTTTCGGGCCATTTGCACCAATGCTTTTTAGTGAAACTTCATACAACATCTCTTCCGGATTCTTCCCGTCAAATTCCATGTCTGCGCATGCGCAGAAGTATCTCGCGCAGTATTTCCCGAAGGAGGCATCCGCAGGCAGTCAGAGTCTCGTCGTAGTCACCACAGGCACAGATGTCAATTCGCCAGGCGTTGTGTCTGCATTCGGTGCCATTCAGACAGGCGTTAACGGATATCTCAGGAGTCAGGGTGTCGGCGGCAACGTAACGTCGATACTCTCTGTCGAAAACAGCACGCTGACAGCCATCACCTACGGTGCAAAAAAAGAGCTGAACGCCACATACACGCTTCTTTCACAGACAAACAGCGCAGTTACAACGCTGAACGTAACGCTGAACAGGACGCTGCAGATGATCTACGGAGTTCCATCACTCTTTCTTTCCTATTATGCTGCCGTCAACAATTCCTCTGAAGCCAACAACCTTACGCTGCGGCAGCTGAATGGAGCTGACACGCTCGTCACGCTGTATTACGGCACTTTTTACGGTTACTGGAATTCCTCGCGGATATCTGCATCGGCGCCGAGGGCGTATTATGCCATAAATCAGACCGTGAATAACGGCACCTCCACATATTACGCAGTTTCAGTGCAGAACGGCAGCCCGCTTCACAGCATTTCCGCGTCGATTGCTGGTAATTTCTCCCTGTCCGATTATGCGCAGAACAACACACCGGACAGAGTGCATTATGATGCCTACGCTTACATGTACATCCTGAGTGCCGTCCTTCCCGGACTCGGTTCGAACAGTTCGGTTGTTTCCTTCCTTCAGACCGATTTGAACATAACTGCGAGCGATTTTTTCGACAATGCGTTCTACCTCCCGCAGCCAGCCACAACCCCAGCCGTGACTGCTCGCTCGGTAAGTCTTGTTGCGAAAGGTCTCGAATCTAACATGCGGTTCAATCCGCTTGTGAGTGCTGTTCCAGCGTATGTGGCGCCTTATCTGCTGAAAGTCAACGCGACGGCTGACATACCCGCGCTCGTTTCCATCACGCTGTCCTCATCGGGCTTTGCAGGCTATCCCTTTGTTCCCTCTCCCTACATTTTCCACCAGTTCGTCGGGTACGACAATTCCACAACAATTCTGATAGTGACGACAACATCTGTCCTGACGTTGAGTCAGTCAAACGCCATATCCTCCTCGGTACGAACATCGCTCAGCGGCATTGCAGGAAGCAAATACTATATAGCCGGCTCGGAGCAGCAGAGCAGACAGCTTTCAAGCTCAACGCTCTCCGGTATGGTGAGGGCACTCATAATTGGAATAATCCTTTCGGTTGTTATCGTGGGCCTGTACTTCAGGTCCGTCACGGCTGCTTTCCTTCCTCTGCTCATGTTTGCAGTAAGTGCCATCTCGGCGTTCTCGGTCAACGCGCTTCTCTACAAGTACATTCTTCATTCAACAGTATCGTTCATCACACCGACGCTGCTTCTCATATTGCTCCTGGGGCTGTCCAGCGATTACGTCGTCTACATCATGTCGAGGTTCCGCCGTGAACTCAGGAACGGCAACAGAAATCCTGCAATAATCTCCACGCAGTGGGCAGGACACGCCGTGTTCACCTCTGGCGTTACTGTCGCAGTGTCGTACATGGCGCTCTACGTCGCAAACGTGCCTCTCTTCAGCGACTCCGGAATAACAAACGCCATCGGAGTGATGCTGGCCGTGCTCGTGGCAAACACACTGCTCGTGTCCATTCTGAATATCGCACGCTCCAGAATATACTGGCCGGCCAGGATTAACGGCCCGGTCGATGAGCGAAAAACGGTAATGTTCCGCGTGTCGGGTTTTGTCCTATCAAACAAGGGCAAGATAGCGGTCGTATTCCTTGTTGCCGCCATTTTATGCGCCTACGTGTATGCCGCAACACCGACAAATATGGATGTTTTCGATCTGTTGCCCTCAGGCAGCGGCATAAACGCGATCCGTGTAGCCACCGCCGGCTTTCATGGCGATCCATTCGATATTGGATACATTATAGTGCAGTTACCGACACCGCTGATCGGTACAAACGGCACATACAGCGCTAATGAAATGTCACAGATCACCGCTATTGAGAATGCCGTAGCATCCAACACACAGATAAGGCAGGTCCAGGGACCGACATACCCGTTCGGCTACTATGTGCCATACAACCTTACAGGCATACCTGCTGAGTATCACAGCGCCTACAAGTCACAGATCGGCACGTTCATCGGTTCGGATACACATTTTGTGCGCATAACGTTCGAGCTGTCTTCACTGGCGTGGAAGACTTCCGCTTCGGAGTTTGTGAACAGACTGCCTGCAATCATACATGCAAGGGCCGGCGGAAGTTATTCCATGTATATCGGAGGTCTCACGCAGGGTTTCAACGACGCCTATGCGTACACTAGCAGCAGTTTCGGTAATCTTGTTCCAATACTTGCTCTGGCCATCTTCGCCGTGCTATCGCTGCAGCTCAGCTCGCTTTTTACGCCTGCAAGGCTCATTCTCATGGTCCTGTCCTCAGTCGTCATTTCACTCGCAATTACATACATCATACTGTATTATGTGCTGCACATGCCGCTGGTGATATTTCTGCCAATGTTTACCGTGATCACTCTTCTGGCAGTTGGTCTGGATTATGACATTTTCATGGTTACGAGGGTAAGGGAGGAAGTGACGCACGGAAAGAGCGATCAGGAAGGCATTACGACCAGCATTACAGAAAATGGCGGTGTGATCATAACGCTCGGCTCCCTCCTCTTCGCAACCTTCGGCTCACTGACATTCAGCGGTATCGGTATCATGGAGGAGATAGGCCTGGGACTTGCACTCGGTGTGCTGGTCGACACGTTCATCAGCTGGCCTTTCTTTGTCCCCGCAGTTATGCTCTATCTGCGAAAGTACAACTGGTGGCCATCAAAAATAGGGAAGAAGAGACGCGTGGTGTACAGGCGTTTGAGCCCCAGAACAAGATGATTGCAAGACTCGCCGGCAGTCAGTCTCAGTAGACAGGTGCCTTCTCTTCCTTCCCGTCCGCATTATTGGCATATCTCGCAGCCACGTGAAGGAAATCGGCCAGCCTGTTCAGGTATCTCAATATTTCGGGGTTGAATCCCTCCTTTCCTGACGCGGCAACGACTCTCCTTTCTGCTCTTCTGGACACCGCTCTTGCGAAGTGGAGAAGTCCACCGGCTCTTCCTCCGCCGGGAAGTATGAATGTCCGCTGTTCAGGTATTCTGGCAAGCATGCCGTCAATTTCCCTTTCCAGTCGCTCTGTCATTACGCTTCCGACTCTGGGCAGGTTCTTTATCTCCTTGCCAGATGAATTCAGATCGGCTCCCAGCGCAAAAAGTTCGCTCTGTATTCTCCTCAGTATTGTCGCCAGCAGTTCATCTCTGATTTCGGGAATGGCCATGCCGATGACACTGTTCAGTTCATCGATCGAGCCTAGCGCCTCCACCATCGGATCTGTTTTCGCGACTCTTTCGCCTGTTATCAGGCTTGTTTTGCCGGTATCTCCAGTTCTCGTATAGACCTTCGACATCCTATGCCTCAGATCAGCGGTATGAGATAATGGTCAACGCTTATCGCTCCGGCACCGAGGAAAAATAGCGCCAGACCCATGGCGAAATAGGCAATGTCCCTTTCATAACCGAAGGCATAGCTCTTCCCCATAATGCGGGAGTACAGGTAGACGGCCACCAGCGCCTCTACTGCCACGAGCAGACCGACGATCTGCGTTCCGGCCCCTAATACCAGCAGTATTCCTGCCACAAACTGGAAGTATCCCACAAGCAGCGTCACAGGGCCGGGTATGCCTCTGGTCCGCATTACGTTAATTATGGAATTTCGCCTGGAGCCTATCTTTGGGTAGCCGTGAACAATGAGTGCGAAACCGATAACCACCCTGAGCACAAGCAGTCCGTAATCCTGCAAACCCTGTATCAATAAATACGATCCAGCCATCTGATTACCATCTGCGAGCCAAATGAGTGCGAATGACACGGGCATATATTGAACTTTTGGACCAGGCGACCGTGTCCACTCCCCTGAAAATAGTGACTTGAAGGCTTCCGCTCAGCATCTTTGTATTGCTGCATGGCCTCATCAGCCTCCCGCTCCTGCCAGGGTCACGGGCAGACACACCGGGTTCGACCGTGACCATATGTTCCTGGCTGCGTTGAAGTCACGGTCATGTGTGGCACCGCACGGGCATTGTGATGTGCTGTCCACATGGGGATGTACTTTGAGAATCTGTCCCTTAAGGAAAACCGAACGTGCAAGCCGCTGATTTCAGCCGATGGTGATGGTAGTTAACCCGGGAACTATCTTTCCCGGACTTCTCGCCCGGTACGATGCTCGTTCCTATGTTTCTGCACGAAGAAATTGACCGTAATGTTCATATATGAGTGCAAACATAGTTTTTACGAAGTCTCGGATGGTGTTTTTCTTGAAGAAAGAGGACAAGATATTGAGGGTCGCCGAATCAAAGACGTATGATGTAGGCACAGGAATTCTCAGAGTCGACGGTCAGATAATGCAGCACATGGGCCTGGTTCCCGGTGACTATGTGCAGATAACAGGCAGGAAGAGAACCGCAGCCGTCCTGGGAGCTAGTTTTCCCGAGGATGAAAACAGGGGTATAGTGAGGATGGATGGCATACAGCGCAGGAATGCCGGCGCGTCTCTTGACGACAAGGTTGCCATTTCGAAGGTCGTTCCAAAGAACGCCGTCAAAATCACGGTCGCACCGGTCGAGGAGCTGAAGCTCACCGGAGCGGAGGAATATGTCTCAACAGTTCTGGACGGCAGGGTCGTTTCCAAAGGCGACATCGTGCAGCTGAACGTGATGGGCAGCAGGGTTGAACTGATGGTCACCGGCTATGTGCCCAGCGGATCGGCCGCGATAATATCCCGGAACACAAAAGTCACCGTATCGGCCAAAGCGGCCAAAGACTCGCCGGCAACGTTGACCGGTATGTCGTACGACGACATCGGTGGTCTCTCCGATGAGGTGAAGAAGGTCAGGGAGATGATTGAGCTGCCGCTCAAGCATCCGGAACTCTTCGAGCGCCTCGGCGTCGAGGCACCGAAGGGCGTGCTGCTCCACGGGCCTCCGGGCACGGGCAAGACGCTGCTTGCTAAAGCGGTGGCCAGCGAAACGAATGCAAATTTCTACAGCATCGGCGGCCCGGAGATAATGAGCAAGTTCTACGGGGAGAGCGAAGAGCGTCTGCGCGAGATCTTCAAGCAGGCGGAGGACAACGCACCGAGCATCATATTCATAGACGAGATAGACAGCATAGCGCCGAAGAGGGACGAAGTCACCGGTGAGACGGAGCGCAGGGTGGTGGCACAGCTGCTGGCGCTCATGGACGGGCTCGAAAGCAGGGGAAAGGTAGTCGTCATCGGCGCAACGAACAGGCCAAACGCCATCGACGGCGCACTCAGGAGACCGGGAAGGTTTGACAGGGAGTTAGAGATAGGTGTCCCGGACAAGAAGAGCAGGCTCGAAATATTGCAGATACACACAAGGGGCATGCCAATCTCGGACGACGTCAGACTCGAAAAGCTGGCCGACATGACCCATGGATATGTCGGGGCCGATCTGTGGGCGCTGTGCAAGGAAGCCGCAATGCGCTCGCTGAGAAGGATGCTCCCGCAGATAGATGTGGAATCTGAAGTCGTTCCGGCAGAGGTGCTCCGCACGCTGAAGGTGACGATGGACGATTTCGCAACAGCATTCAGGGAGATGTCTCCATCGGGCCTTCGCGAAGTGCTCGTAGAAAAGCCGAATGTCACATGGGACGATATCGGTGGGCTCGGCGGACTGAAGGAGGAATTGCAGCAGGCCATAGAGTGGCCGCTCAAATACGGTGCTGCGTTCGAGAAACTCGATGTTGCCCCGCCCAGGGGCATACTCCTGTACGGGCCTCCGGGCACGGGCAAGACGCTGCTTGCGAAAGCGGTGGCACATGAAAGCGAGGCGAACTTCATCAATGTCAAGGGACCCGAGTTTCTGAGCAAGTGGGTCGGAGAGAGCGAGAAAGCCGTCAGGGAGATATTCAGGAAGGCTCGACTCGCGGCGCCCTGCGTCATATTTATAGATGAAATCGACGCAGTCGTCCCTGTTCGCGGCGGCAATGCAGGCGACGCGCAGGTGACTGAGCGTGTTGTCAGTCAGATGCTTACCGAAATGGACGGACTCGAAGAGCTTCACGGTGTGTCCGTGATAGCTGCAACAAACAGGGCAGACATAATAGACCCGGCACTACTGAGGCCCGGCAGATTCGACAGAATCATATATGTTCCTCCGCCGGATCTCGATTCCAGGAAGGCTATACTGTCCATACACACAAGGAAGAAACCAATTTCTGACGACGTGCACATTGACAAGCTTGCCGAAAAGATGAACAACTACACAGGTGCTGAAATTGCAGCGGTGTGCAACCAGGCGGCCATGATTGCCATGAAGCGTCACATATCGAAGAACAGCGGTGCGCTGGACGAAAAAGCGCTCTCCGGCATCAGGATCACGCAGTTGGATTTCGAAGCGGCAATGAGGACGATAAAACCGCTCTCGTCCGAAGAGATGTCACGCTACGAGGACATGAACAGGAAGTTCAAATCCGAGACGGCATATCCTGAACTGTGAAAAGTGCGGCAACGGGTGCAGTGGTCATAGGGGCCGTTTCAACCGGCGCGGGCAAGACCGCCGTTTCGATGGCACTGATGCGGTTGCTCGCAATGAACGGCGTGGCCGTCGCCCCGTTCAAGGTCGGACCGGATTTCATCGACACTCAGTTTCATGAAATCGCAGCGGGCCTCCGCTCCATAAACCTCGACGGTTTCATGACATCCGCAAACTACATCAGGGAAACAGTGGCGGGAAAGGAGGCGGAGGGATTTTTCTGCATAATAGAAGGTATGATGGGCCTGTTCGACGGGCTCAGCGCCAGAGCTGATTTCGCGAGCACGGCATGGGTATCGAAAGTGCTTGACGCACCCGTCGTGCTCGTGCTGGATGTGTCTGCGACGATGAGAACGGCTGCCGCCGTAGCATCGGGAGTGACGCAATATGCACGCAGAAGAGGCGTGCGCATTGCCGGTGTCATATTATCAAGGACCGGCAGCAAAGGTCACTACGAGGGATGCAGGAGCGCAATCGAGGGTGCCGGGCTCAGGGTCCTGGGTCACATTCCCGAATCACCGGAATTCAGAATCAAAGAAAGACATCTTGGACTCTCGCTCCCTGAAAACATGCAGATGATTGCACCGCTTGTGGATTCAATTGCCGTCACACTGGGAGAATCGCTAGATATCGGCGAATTTATCCGGTTGTTCTCCAGACCTGCAAGGCAAGTTTCAGTCAGGAACAAGCGCACATATGACGCCAGAGCGCGTATCGGTGTTGCCACGGATTATGCATTCAACTTCTATTACCAGGACAACATGGAACTCCTGCGCAGGGCCGGCGCAGACATTGTGCCGTTTTCTCCGATCAACGACAAGTCTGTGGACATGTTCGACGGGCTTTACATCGGCGGCGGTTACCCCGAACTGTACGCCTCGTCAATATCGCAGAATACGCCGATGCTTTCTAGCCTGAGGCGGGCCGCAGAGAATGGAATGCCGGTCTATGCCGAATGCGGCGGTTTCATGGCTCTGTGCAGGAAGCTTGAGTTCCGCGGCACGTCGTACAGCATGGCCGGTGTATTTGACGCGGCCGTAGCTCTCACGCAATCACCGGTAATAGGGTACAGGAAAGTCAGGACAAACGTCACAACACTTCTCGGAAAAAGGGGGCTGAACGCACGCGGGCACGAGTTCCATTATGCCGCAATCACAGACGATGCGCCAGAAGATCGGCAGAGGCTGTTCAGGGTGTGGAATGCTCGGACTGGAAATGAGGAAGCCGCAGGCCTGGTGTCTGGCAACGCGGCCGGCTCATTTCTGCATCTTCATTTCGGCTCGGGGAGGAGCATGGCCAGGAATATAGTCAACGCCTGCATAAATTACTCCAGATCATGAGATTCATGTCGGTACAGGAGCACCATCAGCACATGCTGCCTGTCGCGCGGACGCCGTGAATGCGCCGGGTGTATCATCTATAACTGAAAGAGAAAGTCGCCTGGCTATTTCCACTCTGACTGCCTGAGGTGCCGGCCGTTGCGCCGCGCTCCTGCATATCGCGCAAATCCTTCAGTCTTACAATACTGACCTGCAGATCGTCGATAAGACTCTTCAGCCCATCCACGTGGCCGTCTCCTACGATGACGGCGACGTTGCCGCTGTCTTCCGCAATTTTTCTGATCCTGTCGGCCATGTGCGTGTTCCTGTCGTCAATGAGCACCTTCTTCAAGGAAGGGAAACGCCTGCCGAACTCCTCTATATATTCGGCACCGTTTTCCTCGTACTGTTTCAGTTCCTTCTCGATTTTCTTCTTCCTGGTAAAGCGGGCCATGAATGAATTGATCAGAAGGTACACTTTCTCTCTCAGTGACATTGACTTGAATGCGCGGTCGAAAAACTCGCTGGCATTCATGTCTATGCAGTATATCCTCGCACCTATCAGCTGCGCCGCCTCATACGCCGCAAGCATTTCAGAGCCGACGGTCGTTCCGTAACTTTCTGCCATCTTTGACTGAAAATCTCCGAGAGATTTGTATGTGCGCGATGTAACTTCGCCATGCTGCTTCGTCAGGAGTCCTGCGAGCCTGCACTCGTCGAGTTCGAGACAAACTGCGCCGGGTTTCGCATCAATCACCAGCGATTTCACCGCTCCACCTATGTCAAAGACATGGCCGACTCCGATGAGCACGATCATATTTTTCAATCCACGCCAGGGCTATATCAATGTTGCTGGCAAGCCGCCTGCAGTCATTCCTCCTTCCAGCTGAACACCGCCATTGCCGCCACGAAGAACAGGGCTGCCAGAATAACTGAAACAGCAGCATCGAACAGCGCTTCTGCATTGTTTGTGTAAATCATCACGGAGTTTAGTCCGTCTATGATGTAATAGAGAGGAAGGACGTGCGCAATGCCCTGCAGCCACGATGGCATCGTGGAAACCGGGAAAAATGTGCCTGCAAGAAACATCATGGGAAATGTGATTATGTTGCCTATGACCGACGCTCCTTCTTCAGTTCTTGCCAGTGCTCCTGCTAGCGTGCCGAGCGAAACAAACAGCACGACACCAATCAGTATGAACGGCAGAATCAGAATCGTCAGTATCACGTGCGCGTGGAACAGGACCACTCCTGTCAGAATCATCTCAGCTGCAGAGAGAAGGGCAATGATGAACGAACCTGTGAATCGTGAAAAGAGCCATTCGCCCTTTGTCAGCGGCGTCAGCGAAAACTGTCTGAAAATCTTCTCCTTCTTGTATGAACTCACGATGTATGTCATCATGAACATGGGGGAAGTAAGAATCGTAAATCCAATCAGTCCTGGTATGAGGTAGTCGATATAGCTCGTGGCGACGACGGAATTAGTGCTCTGAATCACGCTTATGACGCTATGGGCGCCGCTAATCCGGGCGTTGAAATGTTCAACAACGAGGTTGATCGCCTGCTGGGCAATCTGCGCTGAAGACTGTGCCGGGTTGTAGTAAAACGGCAGGCTCGTGGTTGTATTGGTCTGAACGGCATTAGTGAAGCCGGCCGGAATGACCAGCGCGGCCGTTACGGAGTGTTGCGTGACGTAGTGCTGCACATTTGCATCTGCGGGGATCATATGCACCTTAACAAGATGCGTCTGGTTCAGTGCTGTAAGAAATTCGGAAGTAATACTGGTTGTTCCGTTCAGATTCTGCACATACAGCGGAACGCTTCCGCCGGTTCCTCCAGAGAAGATGGAACCGAACACAGCAATGAGAATTATCGGGAATATGAATGTGAAAAATACACCCTCGCGGCTGCGTGTGAAATTCTTGAAGTATATGACGAGATCGCTCAGTATATGTGAAAGTTTCATCAGTCTGCCTCCACCTTTCCCACCATTCTGACAAACACGTCCTCGAGTCCTTCCTTCCTCAGCTCCAGAACATCCAGTTTCGCATGTTCAGACTCAACAACCCTGAGCACATTCACTATGTTCTCATTCGCATCTATTTTGACATCCACCAGTCCGTCGGCGCTCGTGCATTCCAGGCCCGTTGCACTCCTGATTCTGGAAGCGAGCCCGGGATTTCCGCTTATTCTGAGGTAGAGCCCGTTTCCGTGCTCCCTGATTATGTCATCCGGGGTGCCTTCGGCGAGCATCCTGCCGTGGTCAACGATACCAACTCTGTCTGCCAGCCTCTCGGCCTCCTCCAGATAGTGCGTCGTCAGCAGTAGCGTCTTTCCCTCGGACTTCAGCCTCTTTATAACATCCCACATGTTTCTTCTGGCCTGAGGGTCAAGACCGGTGGTCGGCTCGTCGAGAAAGATCACTTCCGGATCATTTACCATGGAGAGACAGAGCCCAAGCTTCTGTTTCTGGCCCCCGGAAAGATGCTCAAAGTAGACATTGGTCATGTCAGTCAGGTCCACCAGTGAAAGCAGCTCTTTTGAGTTGTCGCGCACACCGAACAGTATACAGTAATGGCGTATGGCTTCCCTCGGCGTTATCTTGCCTATGAAATTGAATCCCTGCGGTATGACGCCGACCCTCTTCCTGAGTTCCAGTGTGTTTTTCCATGGATCCATTGACAGGATGGATATGCTTCCAGCGTCTGGATGCCTGAGTCCCTCTAGCATTTCTATCGTTGTCGTCTTGCCGGCGCCGTTGGGTCCGAGCAGGCTGTAAACCTCTCCTCTCCTGATATTGAGTGTGAGACCATCCACCGCCTTTATCTCGCCGTAGCTTTTGACGAGCCCATGAGCTGCAATAGCAATTTCGCTCAACGTAATACCTCTTCAGCACCTGTCAGTGCACTTCTTTTTCTAACGGAACAGGCTATTTATAGATGTGGCTGCGCTGATCAGATTCACTGCCGAAGTGAATCATCAATAAACTTCAGCACCTTCGCCGGCAGCCGCCAGCCCGAAGATCCGAAATTCTCGGCCAGGTGATTGAAATCGATGGATTTTGGTATGGGCAGCGCATGTTTGCACATGAGCCAGTTAAGCGCAACCTGCGACCGTGTTCTGGCCACCATTTCGGATGCTTCGGCCAGGACTCTACCGACCCTGCCTTCGAAGACCTTTCCCTTCGCTAGCGGTTCATATGCGATGATGCCTATGCCATGCTTTCTGCAGTATTCGGTGAGTCCGTTTTCCGGCTCCCTGTGGGCCACGCTGTACGAGACCTGGTCAGAGAAAATATCGTGCCTTGAGAGGTAGCTGCGTGCATCCTCCAGAAGCTCCACTCCGAAGTTGCTTACGCCGATATGTGTAATCACACCGTCATCTGCGAGTTTCTCCATTGCCTTCATTGTTTCGCGCAAGGGTATATCGTCGCTGGGCCAGTGTATCTGATAGAGATCTATGTGTTTCCGTTTCAGCCTTTTCAGGCTTCTGCGTGCAGCACTCAGCAGATCATCATACCGTAGATTTGTCTGCCAGACTTTTGTTGCAATGAAGACATCGCTGTCTCCCGCGGCGATGCCGACGAGTTCTTCGGAATGGCCGCCTCCATACATCTCGGCGGTGTCTATGAGACGATAACCCATGCCAATCGCCTTCTTTATCGCGGCGATATCTGCGACGTCATGCGAGCTGTCCGGCGTGAAGCTGCCGCCAATTCTCCACGTTCCCAGGCCGATATCCGGCATCGCGACTTTCTTTTTGACCCCAAACACCAGTGAATCCATTTTCTTCAACGGGTGTAATGGTTATCGCCTGATATGATTTTTGACCTTTCGTTTCATAAGGCTGAAAAACCAAAAAGGCTTCGGTGACTCTTAAATTAGCACTGTCTGTATACATAACATGAGGAAGTCTGTAATATGTTCTTCACAGGTTACTTCGGCCTGCAGGACTCCGTCATAGCCGTCACGATTGCGGCAATGGTCGTTTCGACAGTCAGAAAACAGCCTACGGATTCCACACACTGGATTCCATTCACTATGTTCAGTCTGATGCGTCTGCTTGCCGGGGGAGCCGTTGTGCTCGTTTCCCTAATCACACCGTTCAGGCAGGACACAGTGCTGTATTATGCGTTATCCACTGTGGGAATGGTTATCACGCTCGCCGGAGCCGTCTTCTTCTTTGGAGCCAAGGCACCAGCATCACAGATCATAAGGGAAGGCGGCGATGAAGGACCCGAACTCTCGCCATCCGGTCTCTACCGTTTCTGCAGGCATCCCCTTTACTTCGGCGTCATACTGATTTCGGCGGGCGTGGCGGTGGATTTTGCGAGTCCTGCAGGTGCGGTGCTGTGGGCCGCCTTATTAGTTCCAATCGTGTTCATGTCCGTCAAGTCGATAGATGCGTACTGGGCAGCCAGAACAGGCTCCGTCTACGAGCAATACGCGAAACAGGTAAATTTGCTTCTCCCGTCGCGCAGAAAATCATGGAAACGCGTATTATAAATAAAGACGCTCAAGGCAGCGACCACAGATTTGCATTTCAGCTCAGTCACCTACTGGAAAGAATTTAACTTCAATGTGTCTCATGTCTGAATTATGCCTGTCTCCTTTTCCGCTCCCGGCAAGATCATACTGTTTGGAGAGCACGCGGTTGTTTTTGGCGAGGCCGCGATAGCTGTGGCCATCAACCTGAGGACGCGGACAGTCGTCACAGATGCCGAGGAAAACAGATTCAACGGTCTTCCGCTCAGAAGAGAAGCGCACGACTATCCATATTATTCATTCAACCTAACCGGAGCAGGTGGAAAGAGCGCTACAGTGGACTCCTCGATACCGGCAGGAGGAGGCATGGGCTCATCGGCTGCTCTTTCGACATCGCTCGTTGCCGCTCTCAACAATGACGGCAATGCAGCGAAAACCGCATCTATTGCCTTCAATGTAGAACTCTCTGCCCAGGGCAGGGCGAGTCCGCTGGACACTTCCACATCGGCCCACGGTTCCGGCGTTTACATCAGCAGTAATCCGGTGCCGTCGGAGCTGTGGACCGTGAGTGGTGGCGGCAGCACGTGGCACATAGGTCACGTGGACGTCAGACAGATGACTATCGTCGCCGGATATACCGGAGCAGGTGCCGCAACCGGTCCCATGGTCGCGAAGGTCAGAAGGCTATGGGAGAAGTACCCCACAGCGCGGGATGCGGTTTCCGAAATCGGCACTATAGCGCCGGATGCCATGAAGGCACTGCACAGCGGTGATACTGTTGCCCTGGGCCGACTCATGGAAAGGAACCAGCGCCTGCTTTCTGTGCTTGGCGTCAGCACGAAGGAGCTCGACCATCTGATTGAGGCTGTGAGGCCTTTCTCCTACGGAGCCAAACTAACCGGCGCGGGAGGAGGCGGATGCATGATAGCACTCACCGACAGGCCTGAAAAAGCGGCGAAAGCCATTGCCACGCGTGGCGGCATTCCGTTTATCTGCAGCACCGGAGAGGAAGGCCTGAGGAGGGATACGGTTGAAGGTTGACTCGATATTCGAATGCGCATGGATCATGACTCCGTCGGGAAATGTGGTCAGGCGCGGCGAGTCGATGCGCGATGTGCAGTTCGCGGAAGATGCTGCAATCGCCGTTCTCGACGGTAGAATCGTGGCCTGCGGAAGAAGGGCAACAGTCAAATCGGCGCACAGCGGAAGGATTGTGTCTCTTGGCGACAGGACAGTCATACCGGCTTTCGTAGACTGCCACAGTCACGCACTGTTTGCGGGCAGCAGGGAGAAGGAGCTTGCAAGAAAATTGAACGGCGAGTCATATATGGATATACTCAGGAGCGGGGGCGGAATACTTCACACGTTGACAAAGACTAGGGAAGCAGAGGAAGACCGGCTGATATTGGAGACAGTTCCGAGGCTGCGCGGAATGCTGGCCGGCGGAACCACGTGCGTAGAGGTAAAGAGCGGATACGGACTCAGCCTGGAGCACGAACTGAAGATGCTCGATGCGGCGAACAGGCTCTCCTCCGCGAACCAGACGGTCGTGCCCACGTATATGGGCGCACACGCCTTTCCTCCTCATGCAAAAAGGTCTGAGTACATATCTGAAATAATAAATTCGCATCTCCCTGTCGTCCATGAAAGAGGACTGTCGGCCCTTTGTGATGTTTTCATCGAGGACGGCGCATTTACTCCGGACGAGGGGCTGCGCATCCTTTCCGCGGCCGCCGGACTCGGATTCAGACTCACGGCGCATATAGATGAGTTCTCATGCACGGGCGCCGCAGAGGATATTGCCGCGCTCGGGGCAGTCAGCGTATCACATCTTGCTCACACTCCAAGAAGCAGTTTTCCGGCTCTTGCAGCGAGCGGAACGACAGGCATAGTGCTGCCCTCCACGCCTTTGTTTTCCATGTCCCGGCGTTTTCCAGATGCGTCGTCCATGGTTTCCGAAGGCATGTCTGTAGCCATCGGCACAGACTTGAGTCCCAATTCATGGAACGAGAGCATGATGTTTTCATGCATGCTGGCCGTTTATGCCTGTGGACTCAGGCAGGAGGAGGCGCTCACTGCCGCCACGCTGAATTCGGCCGGCTGTATCGGCATGTCTGGAGAATTGGGCAGTATCGAGGCTGGGAAGCGGGCCGATTTCATCTGTCTGGATATCGATACACCGGGCAAGATTTTCTACAGAAACTCCGATCGCATGATCCAGGCAGTGTATTCAGGCGGTGTCAAAGTCCGGCGCAATACGGTATGATTCTCATTCGGTGAATTTTTAACCGGATATTTGGCCGGTTAATTTTATTAGCCGTAAGAGGGCTCAGTTACCCCACAATCATTCTGATTGATTCAAAGAGCGGACAGTATGGATGATGCACCGACGGAGCAGATGAGCGAAGTACGGCCGAGTCTGAGCGCCCTGATTAATTCGATGACCGAAGCTGTCGTCATAACAGACATGAGGATGCGCATTCTCGAATTGAACAGAACGGCAGGAGAAATGCTCGGTGGTCAGGAAGCTGGCATGGAGCTGAATCTGGGTAGCAGTGAATGGGAGAATTCGAAGCTCGACGCTCTCCTTCATCTATCGACTGGTAAGAGTTTCGAATTCCAGTGCAATATTGCTGAAAGGCAATGCACCGCGACATTCACACCCGTTATAACCGGAGAAGAAGTCAACGCTGTCTATTGCCAGATCAGGCAGACTGCCGAGTCAGAAACGCCTGACGGAAAGCTGTCTGCATTTCTGAACGCGTTCAGCGAACCTCTCTTCATAATGACAAGGCAGGGAAAGATTGCCGACTGCAACGCAGCCGCCGCATCACTGACTTCATCGATTGGTTTTGAAACCTGCAGAGGCATAGAATTTCTCGAGATGGTCGGAAAATCCCACAGGGTTGACTTTGTTGAGATGTTCAAGAAGTGCCAGTCCGAAGGTCACGCGGCACAGGCAGAGCTGGAGATGTCCGGCCCACAAGGTAAATCGGTTTCAGTTCAGTTTGCGATGTCTGCCATCGGTGCTGTTACAGTGGCGGGTTTGTTTCTGCTCTGCGTGCAGGGGGCGAAGGAGAAGGGTGTTCGTGAGGGCGGGACGTCTGAAGATGAACGTGCTGCGGGCCGCAATGTGGGCCGGCTCATGAAGGAACTCCACCCGTTCACAGAGAGAAGCACATATTTCAGCATCCTTGCCGGAAAGCTGTCGGAGACCGGAGTTGCAGATGCCGTGATCATTTTCAGTAATGAGGGGGATAAAATAAGCGTTATCGCGCAGGCTGCCTGTCCGCCTGCTCTCTCCAGGCGGATTCTTTCCCGTGACTATGATTTTCCTTTCGAAACCCCTCTTGTAAGAAGCGGCGTGCCCGTAATTATTGACCAGGTGAGCCCTCATTTCCAAGAGTTCTGCAAGCTGTACAGGGGATACTCGTCAATGCTTATTGTGCCTGTGAAGACAGGAAGGGCAGTTGCGGGTTCGATAGCCGTGCTTCGCAGGGAAGATGGAAAAACAGTGGCAGAAGACCTCACATTCCTAAGGGAGGTATCCGACATGGTCGGAGACAAGCTGCCAACCTTCGTACGAATAGAGGAACTCAGGCACCTGAATCTGATGTTTGAACGGCTGGATGGCCTGGCATCACGCTTTGAAGCGGAGGCGAGGCTAAGCATGCTCCACGCCTCCATTGCAAGGGAATACAGGCTGCTGCTGCATGCGGAGACATCCTGCACCTTCTTTCAACGTCCGGGTGCAATGGCATTTGTCTGCGTTGCTTCCGAGGGACACAGGCTCAGACACACCGCGGGCGAAATGCTGTCCCTTCCTCCCGAATTCCTTTCCGCCATACCGGAAACAGTGGAGAAGGCATCGGCGCGTCATGAGACGCTATTGCACATGCTCGGGTGCCAGGACGGGAACGTCGTGTACATTATACCGCACAATGCCGCAGGTTATCGAGGTTTCACTGCAGCTGTATTGGCAAAAGGCCGTGAGCCTGACTGGATGGAGCTCTCTATCGCAGAACGATCCAGGCGTCATGTCGACTACGTTCTCTCTGCTGCAGAACGCATTTCGTCACTGGAGATGGCTGTTCACAGGGCCCGTCTTCTGAATCTGGTATCGGAAGCATGTATTTCAGCATCAGATCCGGCGACAAGGCTGGAACTGCTAATGAGATATCTCACGGATGCCATTCCAGATTCTGACGCAACCGCATGCGTAGTGCGGGGGAACAGCATTGTTTCACGCACTGTCTACAGGAAACCACGGCCGTCGTCGCGTATCCCCACCCTGCCGGCGGGATTGGATGAGCATATAATTGAAGCATCACGTTCTATGAAGACTTCGCTTATCAAAGGCTCAATCGCTTCCGCACAATCGTCTTCTACCGGGGGTCCGGACTCAAATTATCTTCTCGTGCCGGTATGCGGGCATGAGGGAGGCGCCACTGTTGTTGTCATCAGCGTGCAGCACTTGAGGCGGCTGGAATACGGGGAAATCGAATTCGCCGAATTCCTTTCCGCGGCTGCAGTGGAATACGGCAGAACAACCGGCGAAGCGCTGCGTAACGTCTCTGAATCCACATTTGCATCTTCCCTCTCCTCACTGCTGGGCGGAGTGCTGTCGGCTCCCCCTGAAATACCGTTTCCTGCAGCATTCTCGTCGGAGATCAGCAGATTCGTTCCGCACGACGACCTGCTGCTGCTCGTCGAGGAAGGTGACGGTTTCGGGCGGAAAGTTTTCTCGCTTAAAACGAACGCTTCCAGGACAAAGGGAACTATCATTTCACTTGCAGAAATCGAAGAGGTTCTGGAAAATGACGGAATGCGGCAGGATGAAGGAGCAACACAGATTACATCGCTCTTCGGTACTGTTAAGGGTCATGCAATTGCGCACCGTCTGCGCGACCGTTCAGGCCGCACTGCCGGAATCCTGATGCTGTGGAGGAATGCGTCCGGTGCCTTCAGTGACTACGAAAGAAGACTCGTGCACTCGGCCGTTCTAGCAGCTTCCGGTGCGCTCTGCCGCAACCTGTCCTGAACTGAAGCAATGTCCCCGGCACCGGATCATATCAGATCTTCGAATTCCTTGACCAGCTGCGGATATTTTGACCTGACCGCCTTGAGTATTTCCCTGGTGGACAGATTCTCCATCGTCGCGCCCGAGAGGGCATCTATGAGCATGTCCAGCGTGTGGTCGTCAAGCGATATCAGTTTCTCCTTGGCCATGTAATCCCTGTAGAGCTTCTCCTCAAGAAGATCGCGCCATCCCTCTTCGTACCTCTGCAGAAATTTTTTTGAAACATCGTGCGCCCTGACAGACTCAGCGGCTACCCTGCCGCAGACGCTGCCTGCGATAACGCCATTGCTAATCCCGCCGCCGGTCAGCGGATCTATCATGCGGGCTGCATCACCCACCAGCATGATGCCGTCTGCCGTCACGCAGTCAAGCGGGGCACTCACAGAAACGCCGCCGCTCACAGTCTCTAGTATTTCGGCATTCCTGAAACGCTCGTCTTTTTCTATGAATGCATCCAGGTAATCCTTCGCCTCGTTTGGACCTTTTATTCTCGACAGAAGCAGCCCGATGCCAACATTCGCCGTATCCCTGCTCTTTGGGAATATCCAGACATATCCGCCCGGAGCAACGGAGCCTATGTAGAAATCAGTGAACCGCGGATCCAGATCCAGTCCGACCATCCTGTACTGCAGATTGGAGGTGGTATCCCTCGTCTTCAGATTTGTGTTAATGCCAGCCCATCTTGCAACCTGTGATTCGAAGCCGTCGGCTCCGACAATCAGCCTGGCCGCAACATCATGATACTCTCCCATTCTCCTGACCCTTACGCCTGTAATCTGGCCGTCGTCCCTGAGCAGTGATGTCACCGCAGTCTTGGTCGTAATCTCTGCGCCGGCTCTCGCGGCAAGCGTTGCGAGGTGCTTGTCAAAGGCATCTCTCTCAATGACTGCACCAACTTCATCCCCTGCATTCTTCGCATCAATCAGTATGTGCTTCCCGGATGGACCAAAAATCCTGGCTCCCGTAACCTCATTCACGAACCAGGACGGATCAGGCTTAATGTCGACGTGCTTGAAAATCTCCATCGACACTCCTTCGCCGCAGCGTACAGGTGAGCCTATCTCCTGCCTCTTCTCGACCAGCAGCACTTTCGCTCCATTCATGGCTGCGTATCTCGCAGTCGTGCTGCCCGAAGGGCCTGCCCCCACGACAACGACGTCGTATTCGTCCTTGAAGAACATATGAACACCAGTTTGGAACGGTTGATCGGCTAGCCTGTATTAATTCATTTCAGGTATCGGGAAGCCAGTGCAGACGCATCAGGACTCCGGGCCGCAGAATCACGCTGTGGCCGCAACAGGCACTTTCTGTCCTCTTGTCCTGATCAACGAAAGCGCGCCTACCGGACACGCTTTTACACAAAGACCGCAGTCTGTGCAGTCGTCGTTGAAGTCCAGTATGACCTCATTGAGGTATATTGCGTTTGCAGGGCATGCCCCGACACACGCACCGCAGTGCATGCATCTGTCGTCGTTCAGCTCTATCACAGTACTACCTTCGCGTTTAACAGGCGAACTAGTATTAAATGAATTGTATGTAAAGACCTCTGCCTCACCTGTATTTTTGAATGCTGTTCATGTGTGAGATCGGAATAAGTTTAAATTCAATGTAGTGATTTCCACTACAAATATATGAATCTTATTAAGCTTCTGGGGGAAAATCTGGACGAGTTGCGCAAGGAATACGAGAGCGTCATCGGTGTCCTGAGGAACTGCGGCCTGTCTGAATATGAGGCACGTTCATACATGGCGCTCGTCGTGCTGGGTTTCGGCACACCTCAGAGAGTTGCCGAGGTCGCTCAGATACCCAGAACGTCCGCCTACAAGGCACTGACGATGCTCGAAGGGCGTGGCTATGCTACAACTTCCCAGGGGAAGCCCCGCGTGTTTCACCCGGAGGATCCGCTGGCAAAAGGGGATGAGGTTGCAGAAAACATCAGGGAGGCATTCAGAAAACTGTCACTGGTCAGCGGCATGCTGAGTGAGAAGGGAGTGCCACAGCTCATTTACACGATAACCGGACAGGAAAAGGTCATGGAGAAAATTGCCGAAATGATAGACGGGTCGGTGAACAGACTCATCATTTCCACACCAGCCATCAGGGACATAAGGAAGAGTTTCGGGAAAAAGTTCAGCGATGCCAAGAAGCGCGGTGTGAAGATAACGGTAATAACAGCCCCATCAGTGAAATTGCCGGAGCACACTGAGAGCTACAGGGTTACCGAACTGCTCGCCACAGACATAGTGTGTGACGGCAAGAAGGCGCTCATTGCATCGCCGGACCTTTCCGCCTGCGGATTCTCAGACAACTCCTCGCTTGCCGAGCATCTCGAATCTTTCCTCAGGCTGCTGACAAACAAGCTCGCTCTCAACACTCCGCAGCCTTCCGAGTCCTGATTACTCTGTTGTCTGATCCGCACTCTCGCTCTTCATCGATCTGACGATCCTGTTCATGCGCCGTTCCCTGCTGGAACTTGCCCTGAGGAATGCTTCGTCCCTCGTTTCCTCGGTCACCAGTATGACCACCCTGCCCACAGAGCTTCTGCCTGTCCTTCCCTTCCGCTGTATGTATCGTATCTCGCTGGGAATCGGTTCGTAAAATACCACCATATCCACGTCAGGCACATCGATGCCCTCCTCACCGATGCTGCTTGCGACGAGCACGCTGTACTTCCCGGCTGAGAAGTCGGCAATCGTCTTCTTCTGTTCTTTCTGCTTCATGCCTTTCTTCTCCCCCCGGTCTGCCTGTCCTATGAATCTGGCAAAACTAATGCCTCTCTTCTCCAGTTCGGGCACGATGGTCTCTATGGTATCCCTGTACTGGGTGAAGACCATTATGAGGCTGTCCTTCTTGATACTCAGCTGTGCTTCCACAATTTCAGTCAATCGCTTCAGCTTGGGGTGTGAAATGGCCGTTGTTCCGGCCAGAGCTTCGCTGACTTTCTTCATACGCTCATCGCCGATGAAGCTCTTCTCCACCTTGCTCTTCTCCGAGGATGCCTGCATTCTCGTAAGGTAGAGACGCAGCGGCTCAATACCCTGCGTTTCCAGCAGCTCGGAGCAGTGGTATGCGTGTATCGCCACCACGCTGTTGTGCATCGCACCGAACAGATATCCTCCTTTCTTTTTCCTGCCCATTATTGATGCCCTGACGGACAGAAGATCCTTGCGCGAAACCATGTCTGCTTTCTTGTACCGCAGGAAACCCATGCGCTGCAGTTTCACGATCTTTTCATGAAGAAGTTCGTCAATGGGCTTCAGCAGTCTTCTCATTTCAGGACTCAGCTTCACCCGTTCGATTTCCTCGTCGACGTTCTTCACGTACGAATTGACATCTATGTCCTTCCTTTCCCTTATCTCAACTTTTTCGATGCTGAGAGCCGAGAGTATGTCCTCTATCTTGGCTTTCTTCGAACCGGGGGAAGCGGTAAGGCCAAGGATCCTTGCTCCCGCCTCCCTGCATTGTTCAGCGACGTTTACGTAGGAATAGTTGCCCACTGCCCTGTGCGCTTCGTCAAAGATGCAGATGGCCACACTGCTCAGGTCGTAAAGTTTCTCCTTCAGGTCATTTTCGATGACCTGCGGTGTGGCGAAAATCACTTTCTTCATTTTCCACAGTTCCTTTCGTTCCGAAGGCTTCGCCGAGCCTGTGAAGAGAGCAAATGATTTCAGTACAAACATCCTGTTGAAACTCTCCAGATGCTGCATTGCAAGCGGTCTCGTCGGGGCGAGAAACAGCACCTTCTTTCCGCCCAGCCTTATCATCTCGGCCGCAGCCATCATGGCGATCAGCGTCTTGCCGAGACCCGTTGGTATCACGACAAGCAGGTTGTTTTTGACTGCAATGCCGGACAGTTCCACCTGAAAATCCCTGTACTGCACCTTTCCGGTCTCTATGAACGGATGGGAAACAAAACCGTCCTTCTCCTCGAGTCCGCGACTCGTATCTATGACTGCAAAATCAAAAAGAGTCGACTGACCGTCTGGCACATCGATGCCTATTGCTTCACCAATATTTGATTGTGACTCATGGCTTTATCGGCAAGCGTGCAGTCCGGACCTATTATGCTGCCGCTGACAGTGCATCCGCATCCCACTCTCGAGTCCTTCATGATCACACAATTGTCCAGAACGCTCCCTTCCCCAATCGAGCATCCTCTCTCGACATAAACGTTCGGACCAATCCTGGTTCCCCTGATTTTTGCCCCCTTTTCGATCGAGACGGGCCTCTCTATCAGGCACCCCTCAAGTTTCACTCCCTTCTCTATACCCCTGCTCTCTGCGATCAATACTGTGGATTGTGCGCGGAGGTATGAATCCAGCGAGCCGCAGTCAATCCAGTAGCCGTTGAAACGGTATCCGAATATACGATCCGAGCACAGTTGGGGAAAGATCTCTCTTTCAAGCGAAAATGTACCGTCATTCATGAAGTCAAGCACGCTCCTGCGCATGACGTAAGTTCCGGCATTAATGAATCTGCTCACCGCCTGTTCCTTTTTCGGCTTTTCCATGAAACCGGTTATCCTGTCATCCGTGTCGATTTGCAGCACCCCGTAGGGCTCCGGGTTGTCCACCTCCCATGCAGAAATGGTAGCTATTGCACTCATTTTTCTGTGAAATGAAATGATATCCGGAACATTCAGGCTGGAAACAACATCGCCGTTGAACACGACAAACTCTTCGTCAAGTTCGTTGCGCAGGTTCCAGAGTGCGCCGGCCGTGCCAAGGGGACTCTCTTCAGTTACGACCTGTATATCTCTCCCGGCAACTGCATAATCTGTTTTAAAATAATCTGAAAGTTCCTGAGCCCTGTATCCTGCAGCTATAAACACCCGCTCTATGCTGTCCGGTATGCTGTCCACTATTCGCCTGATGAGCGGTATGCCTGCGAGCCTCACAAGTGGTTTGGGCGTACTGTTTGTCAGGGGCCTGAGCCTTGTCCCGAGACCCCCTGCGAGAATGACTGCATCGGTCAAGGAGTTTAACATCCTTTTCGGGTGGAACAGTTCAGGGGGATATGGATACTACGTTGTTTCCTCTGAGTATGACTGAGCCGATCTTCCTGGTCTGATCCGCCGTTCTCTCTTCCGTATCTTCCAGCACCAGGTTCATGAATTCGTCGTAACCGACGAGTCTGCCTTCGAGCATCCTGCTGTCCTTGAGCAGTAGCGTTACACGTTTGTTAAGTGATTTCTCGAGCAACACCAGCGGCATTACCATAAATATCGTAAATTGAACATGCACATGAAATTTAATGCTTTCGCCCATTCCGCTCAACGTTGTTCAAAATGAAAATAAGGTAAAGTGTTTGTTCGCTACTCTTCGCAGGGGTGGCTGCTCAGTAATCTTCTCCGCCCATTCCACCCATGCCGCCAGCTCCGCCCTTTGGCGGCGCCATGTCCTTTGCCTTGGACGCTATGACGTCGTCAATCTTCAGTATCATGACGGCGGCGTCTGTGGCAGAATGGATTGCCTGCCTGCCAACTCTAATCGGCTCGATGACTTTTTCTCTCTTCATGTCGCCGACCTTGCCCGTTATCACGTTAACTCCAGCAGAGACCTGTCCGTTCTTGTGCGCCTTCCTTATGTCGATGAGTATGTCAATCGGGTCGAGGCCTGCGTTCTCGGCGAGCGTTGTGGGCACAACTTCAAATGCCTCCGCATACGCCTCGATTGCAATCTGCTCCCTTCCGCCCACGGATGTGGCATAGTCCCCGAGTTTAAGCGCCAGCTCCGTTGCCATTGCACCTCCCCCGTAAGTCATTCTGCCGTCCTCTATCGCGACAGCGACCACGCTGGTGGCATCCACTAGCGATCTCTCTATTTCGTCAACGACATGCTCAGTCCCGCCGCGTATCAGTATTGAAACGGCCTTCGGATTCTTGCATCCAGTGACAAAAGTCATTCTGTCGTCGAGAACCTTCTTTTCCTCCACAGACTGTGCGTTTCCCAGGTCCGACGAAGTGAGGTCGTCTATGCGGCTGATTATGTTTGCACCGGTCGCCTTGGAGAGCTTCTCCATATCCGACTTCTTCACTCTCTTCACGGCGTAAATCTTCTCTTTCGAGAGATAATGCGCTGCAAGATCATCTATTCCCTTCTGGCAGAAGAGCACGGTGGCGCCACTCTGTTTCACTTTCTCGACCATGCGTTTTATCATGTTTTCCTCTTCGGCAAGGAACTGCTGCAGCTTCGACGGATCGGTTATCTCTATCTTGGCATCAATTTCGGTCTTCTTGATTTCGAGTGCCGCGTCGAGCAGTGCTATTTTCGCTTTCTCAACGACCTTGGGCATGGCCGTGTGCGACGCCTCCTTGTCCACTATGATGCCTTCAATGAGCTCTGTCTCGTCGATGCTGGCACCGTGCTTCTTGACAAACTGTATGTTGTCGTCATCAACAACGTATTTTCCGTCCCTCTCCTCGGCTACCGCAGTCACGGCGTCGACAGAAATCTTGGCCAGCGTCTCCATCGAGCTGCTTGCGCTCTTGCTGTACATCGCTGTTCTTGCGATGTCATTCAGTATGTCCTTGTCTTTCACCGACACGGGGAGTGATGCCTTCTCGAGCACTTCGATTGCCTTGCTCTCAGCCATCCTGTATCCTTTTATGATTACGGTGGGGTGAACATTCCGCTCTATGAGCGACTCGGCCTTCTTCAGCAGTTCTCCGGCAAGAACGACAGACGTCGTCGTGCCGTCTCCGGCCTCTTCATCCTGTGTTTTAGCAACTTCGATAATCATCTTCGCGGCCGGGTGCTCGACTTCGAGCTCCTTCAGGATCGTCACGCCGTCATTTGTTATCGTAACGTCTCCGAGGCCACCCACGAGCATCTTGTCCATACCCCGGGGTCCAAGGGTTGTTCTCACGGCGTCGGCAATGGCCTTTGCCGCGGAAATGTTTTCAAATTGGGCCCCCTTGCCCTTTTCCCTTCTCGTTCCTTCCTTCAAAACCAGTATTGGTGTATTTCCAGCTTGTCCTATCATTTTCTTACCTCATACTTTATCAGGGAACCGGACATCGCCATAAGCGGTGTGTCTGATTTACGTCCTGAACTTTGATGTTGGTAAGTAAGCACTTCTATAAAAGCATTGCTACGATTTTTCCTTTTATGCCGGCAGTTGAAGTTTTTTGCGAAAAGCCTTTGTAAATTTCGAGTTGATGATCAATTCTCGCGCAATATTCAGAGGTGCTTCCGGCGAGCTGACAGAACCGTTTTCTCTCCGATACCCGTTGAACGCGATTTATACCTCCATTTGAGTTGTTCGACGCTTGAACAATTTTGTCGAAGCACGTGCCCACAGCCCGGACCCATCCGGTTCAGGGAGAGAAGGCTGGCGAGTCATCTGACCGTAGATATGTTCATTCGCCAATGCGTCGCAGAACTTTCAGCGCGTTAAGTGTGATAATCTTACTGGGCTCCCCGGCCTTCTCAATGGCAAACGGAATCGCAGCCTCATTCGGATGAAGCTTTACCCACTTGGCCAGAGGGCTTTCGGCATCAGGATTCACAGCATCGAGGTTCCATCTGCCGTCCTGCCTCCTCTTTTTCTTCAGTGTGGAAATGGCGTAACCCAGCCTCCTGTCATCAGTATATCCCAGTGCAGTCATGAAATCAAGGCCAACAAGAAGGTCATAGTAATAGTGAACAGGATAATGGAAGCGATACCATGGTCTGTAGCGGTCTCCCTGCTTGTGTAGTTCGCGCTCCAGGAAGAATTCTGCGGCATTCTCAACGGCATTTTTCATGCTCCGTGTCCATTTTTGACGTGGATACACTGCAAAAGCACTGAGAGGTTCCCAGGAATCGAGATTTCTTCCTTTGTCTTTCCCGAAGTTCCCGCACGACCATCCGCCACGTTCTGACTGGTTCCTGACAAACCACTCGAATGCCCTTTTCACCTTTGGATGATCCGCATATCCAAACTTGACCAGGGCCCTGGCTGTGTTGCCTGCCACGCAAAGGTGGCCATTTTTCTTGCTGAACGCACTGAATCCGCCGTCTTCCGTCGCAAAATCTTTAATCCAGATCTGACAGGCTTTTTCGATACGTGGTTCCTCCCTTGTGAGGCCCAAATCTGATAAAATCAAAAGCATCCAGTTCGTCGAAACATATTTTGGGCGGTAGAGATTCTTTTCGTTCACCCAAAATCCACGGGGGGTTTGCTTTTCCAGTATGTCCCCAGCCCAGCCGACTCTTGCAATGTTCTTCCTTGCAGACTTCACTTCGGATGTCGTCTCCGGCGTACCCAGCAGCTCAGTCATAGTCAGGAATCTCATGGACGGCTGGTCTTCACCAAGAAGCCAGTCGATCACAGAGTTTTTCAAGATTATTTCCTTCCTTTGAAATTGAGATCAGTTCTTTCTCAGTGATCCACCGCCAGCCTCTCTTGAAAGTCTGAGCATGTCCTCAGCCAGCTCGCCGGGTTTCGTTATCATCGGGTAATGTCCGGCTTCAATAACCTTGTTAGGGCCATCCAGTTTTCCTTTGAGAATTTCCTCCACATTGTCTCCGCCTGCTGTGCAGAATATGTAAGCGCTCCTGATTGAGTCAAAGTTCTCGGACAGTGTCACAGGATCTGTCATGTGACGCAAAGGCCATGGAGTTGCCTTGGACAGCAGCCATTCGCGATATGCACCCGAAACGTCTTTCCCGATGAGGTCCAGAATCTCCCCGGTAAGGGGTATAGCCAGTGCATCCGGCGGCGGGGAAAACTCAGCGGGACTGAAACTCCCCTGTGGCGTTCTTATCTTTTCGGGTCTGAATGCATCCAGATAAAGCAGCAAACTCACTTTTTCCGGCGCACGATCCGCCACAGCCGCCACAACCTTTCCGGCGAAGCTGTGTCCTACCAGCACGACATCGTTCAGATCGTTATAATCAATCACGTTGAGAACGTCCTGTATTGCAGTCTCGACGCCAACGTCTTTCGATGCCAGGTGTACTCTCTCTCCCATTCCGGTCAGCGTAACCGGCCAGACAGAGTGGCCCTGCTCCTCGAGCTTCGGAATCACTCTCTTCCACACCCACGACCCAAGCCATGCACCAGGCACCAGAACAAACTCCGTCATGGCATGCGCAGATTCGAATAAACTTTATCAACCTATCATCAAGGGAGCCGAAAGACACGCCACTGCCCGCGAAGACGCGGAAGCTGGCCGGACATCATTCTTCCGAGATTCCTCTGCAGTCGATTCAGGGAAGCGAGGAAACTTCTATCAAACCGCTCTCGATCATCTCATCGGCCTTTCTCTTCATCAGCTGTAAATCGAAGCAGTAATATGTGTCCTGCGGCCAGTTCATTTTTCCTACTGCTCTCTTCAGCATGGCGATAGTTGTCTCACGCTCGTTTTTCTGATGGTGCACGAATGCGGCGGCATAGAGTATGATGCGCTTATGACTGCCATGATTGCCATAGCTCTTAGAGACAGGATTAAATCCATTCACACCACTACCAGTCCGAGAAGCAACTGGGAAGATGGCAATCTGGAAGATTGAGATAACACAAACCGACTGCCCTATGGTTGATACAACTAAGATGTTTTCGAACACCTTCATTTTGATGGTGAATACACAAATAATTGATGAAAAGTTTCAATATCTATTCAGTCTTGTCAGCTCACCGACTGCTAAGGAACTGGGAGATGCAATAAAATTTCTTTCCTTTCATCCCAAAGTTTACCACTTCACCCTTCTATCTAAGTTCAGGAACGTGGCGATAGCATCTTACAGGATGACACAGACATCAATGTACAGGAAGACCGAGAGCCTTGGTTTTCGGCTGCACCCTATCCTCGTTATGAACGGTAATGAAAGATGGTTCTTCGTGAATGATGCCGGCAAGGAAATAAGTGAGTCGCTAATTAACGACAAATTCACGAAAGTACTGAAAATTGAGAGACTGAGCCAGGAACGGTTCTCGCTGGAGTATCCCTGGATATTTTACAAATTCTATATGACCGCTCTCCTGAAGGGATTTTCCGAGAAAGATGTCAAATTCCTGAAACTCGCGAGTGAACAGGGGTTCTTTGACTGGCCCAGAGCCACTACACTTACCGAACTCAGCAATAAGATGGAACTTCCAAAGAGCACACTCTCATACAGGGTCAGAAAGCTGCAGAAGAATGTGGCAAAATTGCTTTCCCAGGATTTTTCGGCATTTAAGGAAAGCTGAAAATACATACTATGATTGAACCGTGCTGACATCTTATCAGCCGGTGCACGACCAGTAGCTTCAGGCAGTTTTTGCTCATATTACACAGTTGCACTGGTTCAACAAAATCACTTGAGGATATAAGCTCATTACAGACGACACAGGCGGCCGGGGAAAACAGTTCACTCGTGATGTCACGGACTGCGTCTGATGACAATTTACTGCCCCCGGGGGCAATGAACGGTGTCTCGAGCAAGGCTGAACGTGGAAGCGTTCATCGATAGGAATTGAAGCGACCGAAAGGTGACTCGAAAAAGAGGGGAATAAATAAAATGGCATCTTCAGCAGTTGCAAAAGAAAATGTGGGCCAGAAAGGATATGTGGAAGTTAAGAATGAGTTCGGCAGAGTTTTCAGGGTAGGCGAAACACCAAAACAGATTTTGGGCTATTCCAGAATGGTTGTTATTATCGCCGCATGGGTGGCAATGATGCTTGCCGGCCTGCTCGAATATACATGGGGAGCACTGAGCGGAGATCTTGCGGCAGGCCACCACTGGGGGCTTGGCGAGATTGGCTGGCTGTTTTCCACCTTTGTCATATTTGAGTCGTTTGTACAGATTTTTACCGGAATGCTGAGGAACAAAGGACTGCTTCCGGTGAGATGGGCCACGATTCTTGGGGGAATCATATGCGGCGTAGTGGCGTATGGCTGGTTCGCAGTGGTCCCCAATGGTCCTGTGGGCGCATTTGAAGCATTCCTATCATACGCGGTTCTTGGAGGAATCGGCTCCGGGATGGTCTATTCTGGTGCCATCAACATTGTTGCCAAATGGTACCCGGAAAAGAAGGGGTGGAGAACAGGCTTTGTAAATGGTGGCTGGGCATATGGCGCCGTCCCCTTCATTCTCGGATTGGGGGCTGCCACGACTGCAGGCGGAGCTCCTAGTCTGCCGCTTGGAAACCCGTTGAACTTCTTTGGTACCGCCAATGGCTACATTTTGTTCCAGGGAATCATGATGACCGTGTTGATAGGCATAGCCGGATTTTTCATGAAAGACCCTCCGAAAAACTGGTGGCCCAAGGACATAGATCCACTGAGCTGGCGGAAGAAATCGACACGCGATCTGTTGAGCAATCCTCCCGCGCTTAAACATTACACGCTGAGGGAGATGTGGGGAACCAGGCAGGCGAAGTGGATTGGTCTTCAGTATGCATTTTTCATAGGTTCGTCCCTGTTCGGTGTTGCGTTTTACTATCCGTTTGCCATTGCGATGGGCCTCGGAACGCTTGCTGCGGTAGCCGGTTTTGCCGGTTTCGCACTGACCGATGGCATTTTCAGACCATTTTACGGCTACCTTTCCGAATTCATAGGCAGGAAAAATACCATGTCGTTCGGATACTCGATGAATTTCATCTTCCAGCTCGGGACTCTGCTCTCCGGTCTCGACCACAACACAATCATGTTTGTGTTATGTGCAGTGATATCAGGTGGATTCTCGGGAACCAATTTCCCAATGACGGCAGCAATGGTCGCAGACTACTATGGAGAAACAAACAACGCCACCAACTATGGATCAATTTATGCATTCAAAGCGCTGGGAGGCAGTTTCTCAAGCGGAATTGCAGGCATTATAATGACGGGCACTGTCTTCGCAACAGCGTCACCTACTACTCCAGAGTGGATCAGGGGTTTCGTGTTTGGCGCGCTTCTCGCGCTTATTGCAGCCCTCATCGTAACATTCCTTGCAAAGAGACCGACTGCAGAGGATCTTCACAAAGCGGAAGAGAAAGCGGCGGCCGCAGAGAAGAGAAAAGCCGTCGCGAGAGCGGGAGAGCATCACGGATAGTGCGCTCAAACAGCAGTATAATTACCTTCCGCACCGCTCAAACCTTTTCCTCTTTCACACATCAGAATTATCTGTCTTTACTGTAACTTGGATGTAAATCAGATTCAAATCAGACGATGTCTCAAACTTCGGAGTCCAGAATAGCCTTTCGTGCAATGCGCTGAGTTCTGTAATTCATATAAATCAAAAAGAACAGCCCTAAGGCAAGAGTGAATGCCCCCATGACGGCGCTGAAGCCGATGCGGCCCGTCTCCATTAAAGCCAGGACCATGTTTACGACTCCGATTATGCTCAATAATAGACCAATGCCTGTAAAATAAATCATCGCCGTTATGTCGTAGCCTGTCACTGTTCCCAAGCCAACGCATGAACAACGGCTGCCAGGGTACATGCACTCGCTGGAATTCACATGCCATAGACGTGAATGACCGCACTTTGCGCATTTCATAGTGCTACTCATTTCCATTATACTCTCACAAACAATTTAACCATATGGCCGTGAAATAGTCTCTCCGAACCGGGTAAAAAGATAATGGGCAGTAATATCCAATACGCTCCCGTCCTGCACTGAGCACCGACTGAAGGCGTACGGATGCCGCAGAGATTGAAATCTTCCGGACGGAAGTTTCTGAAATGTTTCAGGAAAGTTTGAACGGTTCGATCTTTCCGCTCTCGATCATCTCATCGGCCTTTCTCTTCATCAGCTGTAAATCGAAGCAGTAATATGTGTCCTGCGGCCAGTTCATTTTTCCTACTGCTCTCTTCAGCATGGCGATAGTTGTCTCACGCTCGTTTTTCTGATGGTGCACGAATGCGGCGGCATAGAGTATGATGCCCTGCTGAACGCTTTTTTCAGCACCGCTCGCCTTATGCCACAACCCCTCGACGACTTCATGCACCTCCCAGAACCTTTCCTCGTTGAAGAGCTGCTTTGCATGTTCGAGTGTCTCCCCGATGCCGCCAGTCTCCTGCACGTCATCAGAGAGCACCGAGACTGTTAGCACCCTGTCTATCCTTGAAAGCAGGCGCACCGCTTTCTCCCCGGCTTCCCCCTCAGGTGCAAAAAAATCGATTTCAACGGCCACACCAGATATGCGCGAGCTGTTCAGCCTGCATCCGAGCCTCTCCAGCGCCGAGCGCATCCTCTCCCTGACCTTCGCATACTGTGATATTTGTATTGAGTCGGAATTTGCGATCCTGACGAGATATCTCTTCCCGTTCATGCAAGCCCTTATGTCCGCCGGTAAATAATTGATTGCCGAATGCCGGGAGCCGCTGCACGGTGCCATGCAGCCGGCGGGGCATCAATCTACATATATCCCTTCCTTCTACTTTGGGTTCATGAGGAACACGGCAGGTGACGGTCTGTACTCCGGCTCTCTCGCCCGAGGCTGCACCCAGTGCATAAGGGGGGCGAAGATGGTGCTCTTTGTCACGGGCGTATGTGACGTCGGCTGTTTCTACTGCCCGGTTTCCTTCAAGCGGGCGAACGTCGACGCAGTCTATGCAAACGAGAGACTCGTCTCGTCGGATGATGACATACTGGACGAGGCTAGACGGATGCGCGCGCTCGGCACCGGCATCACCGGCGGAGACCCGCTCATAGTGCCAGAGAGAACGGCACATTATATTTCGCTTCTCAAGAGCGCCTTCGGCCGTTCGCATCACATTCATCTCTATACGGGCAGGCCGAACCTGCGCGCTCTGCCTCTCATAGCCGGTGCCGGACTCGATGAAATCAGAATTCACCCCCCGGAGTCGACGTGGAGCAGATTCCCCGGAACCAATTTCGACAGAATGCTCAGGGAGTCACGCGCGCTGGGCATGAGAGCGGGACTGGAGGTGCCTGCGATACCGGGCATGGAGCGCGACCTGTCAGAGCTGATCGAGGCGGCGGCACGCTCCGGCGCGCAGTTTGTCAACCTGAATGAGCTGGAAATGTCAGAGAGCAACGCAGCGAATCTGCGCTCGAAGGGATACGAGCTCGCCAACGACTATTCCAACTCGATAGCGGGCAGCGCCGCCACGGCTGAGAACACGGTGCGCGGTCATTTTTCTATACCGGTGCACTACTGCCCTTCCGCCTTTAAGGATTCGGTGCAGCTGCGCGAGAGGATGAAGCGGATGGCCGATGTCGTAAAGTGGAGCGGCGACGTCGTGACGGAGGACGGCACGCTCGTAAGGGGCGTGATTGAGACATCCGAACTCGAACGCTCTCTTTCGGAGATAAAGCGGAAGTTCAGCATACCTTCAAAATTCATCAGGGCCGATCATGAGCGCGGGAGGATTGAAATCGCGCCATGGATTGCCGAGGAGATAGCTCCAGACGTGGGCGCAGAAACATTCATAGTGGAAGAATTTCCGTCCGCCGAAAGGACCGAAGTCGAAAGGCGCTCTCTCACGCGACGCTGACGCTCTGTATGTTGTGATGTCTGTTAACTATGTCTCTGGCGATCCTGAGATTCTTGCCCTCTTTTCCTATGGCCCTGCCTTTGACTGCGGGATCGACTGTAACCGTCGCATGCATTATGTTACCCCGCTCCTCGAGCACCACGTCCTTCACTCCGTAATTGTGGAATACATTCTTGACGAACTGGACGGGCTCGTCTGAAAATTCTATGATCTGTATGTCCTTTCCAGTAAGCTGTTTCATTCTTATCGCGTTCGCGCCCTTCGCGCCTACGGCCCTCTGCGCCTGTCCCTGAACGACCACGAAGACGAGCTTGTCAGGCGTATCCAGGCAATCCTTCACCTGGCAGTGTGTCACGCTCTCAAACATCGATATGTACCGCAACGTGTCCGAATTGAATTTCATATTCTGCAAGAACGTTACGCTCCGAGCAGGGACGCAGAACCCTCATCGGTAATGGCCACAACCGAAACGCCGAAAGGTTTGCCGCACGCGACGCCGAGTTCCATGGTGCCGCCGCTGTATTTGTGTGTCTTGATGCTCCTCAGCCTGGCGTAGTGGGCCGCCTTCGGTGCATTTGAAGAGTATATCAGTGCCTTTGCCTTCTTCTTCTCCAGGCACCGCTCTACCTCCCTCTCTCCGATTACAACCTTGCCGTCAGCCACTGCGAGCTTCAATGCGCTATCGATATCCATGTTCATCCCTTCTTACCGGGCACGTATTCCACGTTTACAGCGCCGGTGCCCAGTGTAACCGGTTGGCCGACTATAATATTTTCCGCGACGCCGTCCAGATGGTCCTCTTCGCCGATGATGGCGGCCCGCAGCAGGTGCGTCGACGTTATTTCGAACGCCGCCCTCGCTAGCACGCTCGATTTGCGTCCCGAAATACCATGCCTTCCTATCGCCTTGACGCTGCCGTCGTTTGTCATCATATCGGCTACGAGCATGATATGCCTTATGTCTACAACGAGTCCCTGTTCCTCCAGCGTCTGCGATGCCTCGCTGATGATGGCGTTCCTCGCAGCCTCCACACCCAGAACCATGTATATCTCCTCGATGTTGTTCGTTTTGATCTTCGACTTGTCGAGAAGCGGTGCGGCGAGTCTTGCCGGATTGCTCGAGCTCAGTTCCTCAAAGAGTTTCCTGTCCTCGGACTCGAGATACTGGCCGTATGTCAGTTCCAGCGAGAGTATTTCCTCGAGATTCGATCCTTCGGTGTAAATGACGTATTCGGCACCCTCCTTCTTCAGTACCGCCCTCGTTATGTTCGTGACGCCCTTGATCCTCGTATCCTTCGCAATCTCGGATTTCTGATGCAGCAGCCTGAATGACGGTTCCTGCACCTCTATGATGATGCCCTTGGAAGGCGTGTAGGAAACAATATCCTTGAGCCCCCTGGACTGCTGAAGGGCGTCGTATATCACCTGTTCCGTTATGCCCTTTCTCTTCATCCGTTCGGCATCAGGGAGTATGTGCACCTTCATGCTGCCGAGATCGGTCTCCAGCGAAGCCACATCGAGCAGTGATGCAATTTCAATCCTGTTGCTCACCCACATCGCAACATTTCTGTCCTCCGCGCACTCCCGGGCTATGTGCACTTCCATCATGGGTGTGCTCGGCGCTCTCCTCGCGTCGACAATCTCTATGAGTCTGGGAAGTCCAAGTGTAACGTTGATTTCAGCGACACCCGCGTAGTGGAATGTACGCATGGTCATCTGTGTTCCCGGTTCGCCGATACTCTGTGCAGCTATGATGCCTGCCGACTCGTTCGGGTCAATAAGATGGCCGTCGTATCTGTCGCACGCCTTCGTCAGTATCTTCTTCAGCGTGGAATCCCGTACCTCGATGCCCTCGATTCTGTTGGCCACCTTCTCTATGACGCTCTCCGGCAGCGTACGCCCCATTTCCTGAAGCAGTTTTGACAGGCGTTTCTGCAGATCGCTTCCGACACGCGCCTTCCTCTCGACGTATGTGTCAAGCTCGTTCGAGACAGGCTTGGCCTTCTTCTTTGTGGTGCGCGCATTCATTGCTCTTCACCTTCGCCGAGGTCGTATTCCGTTTCCTCCACTTCCTCTTCTTCCTGTCCTTCCATCATGTCATTCTCTATGGTCGCGTAAGCGCCTGTTCTCTTCTCGTCAATCTTCGCGAGCAGCTGAGCTTCGTCGCCCAGTGCCTCGATCAGTATGCCGTCGACATCTACGGCATCGCCCTGAACGCTCCTGCACGGATCGACACCGTCCTCTCCGTAGAAGAGCTGGACGATGGAATCTGCCGTGTTGCGCACCGTTCTGTCTTCCGTGACCTTGATGTCCTCGAGCGCGTTGATGAGCCTCCTCTGCATGTAGCCGGACCTGGACGTCCTGACGGCAGTGTCGACCAGTCCCTCTCTGCCTCCCATGCTGTGGAAGAAGAATTCGGTCGCGGTCAGACCGTCCTTGTAACTGTGCTTGACAAACCCTTTCGCCTGCGCACCGAGATCTCCCTGCTTGAAGTGCGGCAGCGTCCTGTTCCAGTATCCCCTGGAGAGTCTTTCTCCTCTGACCGCCTGCTGACCGATGCAGCCGGCCATCTGCGACAAATTGAGCATTGAGCCCCTCGCGCCGCATTTCGCCATTATGACTGCCGAGTTCTCCATACCAAGATACTGCCCTGCTATGTTCCCTGCCTCGTCCCTTGCACGACCCAGTACCTTCATGACCTCGACTTCCAGCGTTTCTTCCATAGACCTGCCTGGCATCTGTTCGAGTTCACCGTTCTTGTACATGGTGACGAGTTCCTCGACGCGCTTTACCGCAGCATCGAGAGAATCTGAAATCCTCTTCTTTGCATCGACCGGTATGTCCTCGTCCGCCAGCCCTGCGCTGAATCCCCTGACCATGATGGAGGCAATGCTCATCTTCGTTGCATTGTCTATGAACTCCCTCACGACATCGGAGCCGTAGTCTCTCGCAAGCTTGTCAATAATCTTGCCCTTGAATGACCCTATCGCTTTCTCGTCAATCGTTCCTACCTCGAAATTGCCATCCTTGATGCGCACATAGGCATCGTACTCGCATTTCTCGTAAATGCACGGTTCGCAATTTACGCAAATGGATGATTTGAACGCCATGTTGAGCGTTTCAGGCAGAATGAGCGAGAAGAGCTGCTTTCCGCTCCACTTTTCCACACCGTCCTTTCCGGTGAACAGCGGTTTCGGCAGCTGCCTGTGCCTCCTGACGCTCGAGAGTATGAGCATCGTTTCCTCCTTGGTGAACATGGAATTCATGTACGTGAGCAGGAAGGAACCGGTGATGTGATCGTGTATCGCTCCGATGACCGGCCCTCCAAATCTCGGAGAGAGGACGTGTTCCTGCACCCTCATCAGCACCTTCGCCTCGGCCCTTGCCTCCTCGCTCTGCAGTGCATGCATGTTCATCTCATCGCCATCGAAATCGGCGTTATACGGAGGACAGACGCTGAGGCTCAGCCGGAACGTTCTGCTGGGCATGACCCTCACTTCGTGTCCCATCATGGACATCCTGTGAAGCGACGGCTGTCTGTTGAACAGCACTATGTCGCCGTCGGCAAGATGTCTTTCCACAATGAAGCCCAGTTCGAGCATTTCAGCAACCTGCGTCGCGTTCTTGTCTGTGACCTTGATCCTTCTTCCGTCCGGCCGTATGACATAATTCACTCCGGGAAGGTATCTGGATCTGCCTTCGCCGATGACCGCAACGGGCTCCGGCCCCCTGCTTACCATCTCCTTCAGTGCGTCTATGTTGTACGGATTCACGGTCAACGGCATCGTGAGCTCCTTTGCCGCATCCACAGGTACGCCGACCTCATTTATTGATAGCAGCGGATCTGGCGAAATGACGGTCCTGGCGGAGAAGTTGACTCGCTTACCGCTCAGGTTTGACCTGAACCTGCCCTCCTTTCCCTTCAGCCTCTGCACGAGTGTCTTGAGCGGTCTGCCGCTCCTGTGCCTGGCCGGCGGCAGTCCCGACGTCTGGTTGTCGAAGTATGTGGTGACATGGTATTGCAGCAGTTCCCAGAGATCTTCCACTATCAGCTGCGGCGCTCCCGCGTCACGGTTCTCCCGCAGCCGCTGGTTTATGCGCAGCACATCGACGAGCTTGTGCGTCAGATCGTCTTCAGATCTGTCGCCGGATTCCAGCGTTATCGAAGGTCTCACCGTCACTGGCGGAACGGGCAGTGCCGTCAGCACCATCCATTCGGGCCTGCAGACGCGCGGATCGAGTCCGAGCGGTATGAGGTCTGAATTGGGTATGCGCTCCAGCCTCTCCCTTACCTCTTTCGGCGTCAGCTTGTGCCCCTCTTCCCTGAAGCTAGTCGGTTTGTCCAGGGTGATTTTCGCCCTCGTTGCGCCGCAGTGCGGGCAGACTGCCGTAGAGGCAGCCTCTCTGACAGTCTCCTTCGTGACGAGTCCCATGTCTGCCACGTCCCCTCCGAATTCCTCCACACGATCCATGCTCTTGCGGAACTCGTCCGCCTGCTCCTTCGTGAGAAGAAGTTTTCCGCATCTTCTGCAGGTCGCTTCAAGCAGTTTCTTTATTTCCTTCACGTAACCGACGTGTATGACATTCATGGCCAGGTCAATGTGCCCGAAATGGCCGGGGCACTCGTCGACCTTGCGTCCGCATGTCTTGCATCTCAGTCCCGGTTCTATTACGCCGAGATGAAGATCCATGAGTCCCATGTCTATGGGGAAACCGTCATCATCGTACGTGTCCGCAGTGATGATCTTGACGGCGGACATCTTTCTTATCTCGTCGGGTGACAGCAGCGCAAACCTGATCGACGAAATCCTCTTGGAAACACCTCTTGCAATCATTTCAAATCCTCCAGTTGCAGGCGCATGACAACGCCCAGTGACATCAGTTCGTACATGAGCAGAAGGAAGGCATAACTCGTCTGTATCAGGTGAATGTTTGTCGTGTTGCCGCATGCCGGACAGCGCACGACACCCCTCCTGTCCTGATACGCTATGTGCCCGCATTCGGGATTGCCGCAGACATACTGGTATGTGCCGTCCGATTCGTCAAGGAGCCTGTCTTTGATCACCATCGCGGCACCGTGCGCAATCAGCGTATCCCTCTCCATCTCACCGAACCTGAGACCGCCCTGTCTGGAACGTCCTTCCGTCGGCTGCCTGGTGAGTATCTGGACAGGTCCCCTGCTCCTGACATGCAGCTTGCCGGAAACCATGTGGTGCAGTTTCTGGTAGTAGATGACGCCGATGAATATCTCTGCCTGAATCATTCTGCCGGTCGTGCCGTCGTACATGACCTCCTTGCTGTTGTTCCTGAAACCGAGTTCAAGCAGTTCCTGTCTCAGGGCATCCTCTTTTTCGCCTGAAAAGGCAGTGCCGTCCACGAGCCTGCCGGAGAGGGAGGCGACCTTTCCGCCGACCATTTCGAGCACATGTGCCACCGTCATTCTCGACGGTATACTGTGCGGATTGATCATGAGATCGGGAACGACGCCGTCGCATGTGAACGGCATGGATTCCTGCGGCACCAGCAGTCCCACAACGCCCTTCTGGCCGTGTCTGGATGCGAATTTGTCGCCGAGTTCCGGAATGCGCTCATCCCTTACTTTGACTCTGACGAGCCTCGAACCGTTTTCCGACTCAGTGAGAATGACGCCGTCGACATAGCCCGATTCCCCGGACCTGACCGTTATGGACGTCTCTCTCCTCTTCTGGGGTGTCAGGAAGTCCGTCTCCTCTTCCAGGAAACGCGGCGGTGATGTCTTACCTATGAGCACATCGCCTCCGTTGACGCGTGTCTCCGGCGATATCAGGCCGTCTTCGCCGAGGTTGCTGTATGCAACATCGGCCCTGGCGCCACGCACGTCCGGGCTGGGTATCTCAAAGTGATCCTCCTGACCGCCGGGGTAGCGCCTCTCCTCTGCCCTGTAGCTTCGCAGGAATGTGGATCTGCCCAGTCCCCTCTCTATGGATCCTCTGTTCATTATGATGGCGTCCTGCATGTTGTATCCGTAATGTGATATGATTGCAACGACGAAATTCTGTCCGGCCGGCCTGTCGTTGAAACCGGTGAAGTTCATCTGCGTTGTCTGGACAAGCGGCTTCTGCGGATAATGAAGCAGATGACCTCTTGTATCGGGCCTGAGCCTGTAGTTGGATGCACCGAGACCGAGGGACTGTTTTGCCATTCCCGCTCCCATCGTGACACGCGGTGACGGATTGTGTTCCGGATACGGGACGAGTCCTGCACATACACCGAGAACGACCATCGGGTCAACTTCCAGATGCGTGTGTTCCCTGTTAATCACGCTGTCCGTTTCAAACGTCTTGTTGCAGAATCTGCACTGCAGCCTGGCGTGTGTGTCCTGCTGCTCCATGTTAAGCCATTTCACATCGCCCCTGGAGATGAATGCCGAGCAGCTCGGGCACCTCGCGGGCACGGAATACGGTTCGACGCAGATGTAGCTGTCATCCTCCTCTTCCGCATCAATCCATTCGACTACGCCGCCGCGGACGAGTTCTCCCCAGCTCCTCTTGTTTTCGCCGACCTCCAGAAGCATCTGCTGGCTCAGACCAGTTGCTCCGTTCCTGAGAACAATGAGCGGCCGTCTCAGCCTGCCTTCATCGCAGTTGATGTAAACATCCTTCGTGATTCTGTCAAAATGAACATTGAGTTCATGCGAACGCTGCCCGTATATCTTGCCAGATCTTCTTCTCTCCCTTATTTCGTCCACGAGCTTTGTGCCGTCTTTTACGACGCCGATCAGATCGCCGTTGACGTACACCCTTGTCTGCTGCATCATTTCCGAGAACTTCGCTTCCCTGACACCCAGATCCTTGAGCTGAGTGACTACCTCGGCTTCCGGTATGCCTTCCGATACATCGACAATCAGTGCGGCGTTCTTGACGAGACCGCAGTTCTGACCTTCGGGCGTCTCGTTCGGACAGAGGCGGCCCCACTGCGTCGGATGCAAATCTCTGGCCTCGAAGTGCGGCTGACTCCTCGTAAGCGGGCTCGTGACCCTTCTCAGGTGACTCGCCGTGCTCATGTTAGATGTCCTGTCCAGCAGCTGGCTCACGCCGGCCCTGCCGCCAACCCAGTTTCCGGTCGCCAGCGCATGGAGCAGCCTGTGCGTGAGCAGGTCCGGCCTTATCGCGCTCTGTATCTTTATCTCCTTCTTCCTGGAGACACTTCTTTCGAGCTGGTACTTCAGATCCTTTATCAGATTTGTGAATGCGACCCTGAACAGATCCTCCATGAGGTCTCCCGCAAGCTTGAGCCTCTTGTTCGCATAATGGTCCTTGTCATCTTCCCTTCTGACGCCGATGGAGAGTTCGAGAACATTCCTCGCTATCCTGCCCAGAAAGACGGCCTTCTTCATCCTGTCATCCTGAGTGTCACCGAGGTGCGGAAGGAGCGATCTGTCTATGATTGATTCAATCTTCTTGATCCTGAATTCCTTGGCCTGCCCTGTCGCGAATTTCTTCTCAAGGTAGCCGAGTGCGTCCTCCCTCGTGTATATGCCGTTCGGAGGGTAGTTCTTCTTGTCCTGGGCATCCTCTATGTTTGCATAGACAATCTCCTCCATACGCGGATCGCTCACAATGGATTCGAAAATCTCATTGTCGCTCTCCATGCCAAGTGCTTTCATCAGTATAATCAGCGGTATCTGGCCGGATGCTGCAGGCACAGTGACCATCAGTATGCCGTCCTTTTTCTTTTCGACGACTGTCAGTGCCCTGTACCCTTCCTTCTGTGAGAAAACCTTGGCCACCTGTATCTTGGTGCCGTACCGCTCGTTGTATTCCACCAGTATCCTGTTCGGTGCGAGGTCCTCGAGCGTTATGAGCACCCTTTCTGTCCCCCCGACTATGAAATAGCCGCCGGGATCCATAGGGTCTTCGCCTTCCTGCTGCAGCTTTGCAACGTGCTCCTGCGTCGTGAGTTCGCGCTCGCTCCCTTCTTCGAGTATATTCTCCTTTGTCAGATTGCAGGAACTGCTCTTCACCATGATCGGCAAATCGCCTATGTGCACATTCTCCTGCTCGCGCTCGATGCCGTCCTCCACGACGGTGAATTTGAGGAATATCGGCGCCTGGTAATTCAGATTCCTGAGACGCGCCTCCATCGGCTTGAGTTCGTGGCTCGCACCGTTTGCCTCCCTCACGACTGGTTTGCCCACCGTGATGGTGGATTTTGCCATGGGGTCAATGAGGCCGGTCTTTTCGTCCCTCCTTCTGCCTATGCGTATCTCGATGATCTTGCCGTCCGTCTTCTCCGGATCGAGTCTTATGACTCCCCTCTCCATGTCGTCCGGGCTCACCCTTGCGTTGTCTACTATGCGCTGCATCCTGCTGTTTGCATTGCTGTAGCTGCTAAGAAAATCGTTGAACGACGCTATGTGGTGGTTTACAATGCTCCTCTCTCTGAAATACGATACTACAAGCTCCTTCAATCAAAACACACTCCTATGAATTGAGTTTGAAACATCCGTTTGTCCCGCGGTTCATCTTGTAATCAGTCTGTAGGCAACGAACTGCTCTGCAGTCTTGCTTTTCCTCTTGATTTCGACAATCATCCCTTCCCTTATACCTTCCTTTGCCGCGGAAGTGGCCTCCAGCACCCTGATCGCGGGGTCTGAAAGCTTTATCTTCGGCAGCTGCTCTCTTGTGATACCGATTTTTTTCAGAACTCTTTCGGATTCTTTATCACCGAGCAGACGATGTTCGGGAACCATCTCATGATTTAGAATATTAAAAGCAGGCATCTCGCATCTCGTCCGTATACTAGTGCTAACTGAAATCTATATATATAGTATTCGGTATTCCCCTACCCTCTATCCAATCGCGCAGTCCCTGAAGCCCGTTATGCTTTCGGTACCGCAGGGAATCCATGCTCATTTTTTTGCGCCCTTTGATAGCGCCTCCGCATTAACCAGCGATATGAGTGCAATCCCTTCCCTCCTCAGTGCGTCTGCCGCCCCTTCCCCCCTGTCAACTACGACGATTGCCCTTTCCACCCTTCCGCCTGCTTCCACAACCCATTTAACCGATTTCAGAATGGAACCCCCAGTCGTGCTCACATCCTCCACGATGTCCACCGTCTCCCCGGGCTTTATCGCACCCTCTATCATATTCCGTGTGCCGTGTTCCCGCTGTTCCTTTCTTATCATGGAAAACGGTTTGCCGGTCTCCAGTGAGACTGCGACGACGATGGGTATCGCTCCAAGCTCCATTCCCGCGACCCGGCTGCCCGCTACGTGCGGCGCCATTTCCGACGCTATGGCACGCAGTATCGCAGGATCGGTGTATGCCTTTTTTATGTTGACGTAATAGCTGCTCCTTCTGCCTGAAGTGAGTTCGAAATCTCCGAACATCAGTGCTCCTGCCTCTGTCAGTGTATCAAACAGTGTTTGTGTCAATCGGTGCGCCCGTTGTGCAGCAATGCCAGGTGCATAGTAAAAGTTTGTGCCGGCGTTGCACGGGTGCCCGCCGCCAGGTGTACCGGCGTGTGTCTGTGAACGCCGCTGCGTTACCACGGCACGCTTTTCAATCCTGTTCTGTAACCGATGTAATTAATGAGTCTGTGCAGAGGGTATATAACCAGCAGGACACAGATAAAACCGTATATCGCATATCCGTCTATGAGATACCGGAACGTGTATGATGGTGCAACTGCAATAGCCAGCAGGAACGCTCCAGCCGTAAAATCATACTGGTCGAGGATTGGCGCCTTCTCGCCCCTCTTCATGCCCCTCCTCCTCTTCCAGAGCGCACCGGCAAGATCGCCACACATGGAACCTGCGGACAGCGCAATCAGAACAGGCAGTATTGCGAGCGACGGCACGTAGACGGAAGACAGGTTCCTTCCCAGAGGAATGGAAATAATACTCTCCAGGTAGCCCATTGCGATGCCGGACGAGATGCCAACAAACAGCCCTCTCCACGTCTTACCCTCTCCGAGCAGTCTCTTGCCATGATACATCCTTCCGCCGTCGATAGGCTTTCCGCCGCCGAATATCGCAGCGCTCGTGTTGGGCAGCATCGCGGGCAGGAAAAACCAGAGGGCTTCAGCAACAGACCAGAGAGGCTCCATGCCTCGGCATCGGACACCTCTTAGTTAATTTTATCGCGATTCAGAACAGTCTTCCGTTTCGCGGTCCCACATTCCTCTTTCCGGAGAAAAAATCGGCAGCGGCTCCCGGCGCATCGTCCACTTTTTCCGCGCCAGTTACTGTGAAATACGAAAGCCTCTTGTCGAGCACAACGGCTATGCCTCTGTCGGTGTCGCTCCTGATCATCCTGCCTGCGGCCTGCAGAAGCTTCCTCAGTGCCGGCCCTTTGACCGCTATGTCCCATCCCTTGCCGTACAGTATGTCGTAATAATTGACAAGAGCGCGCTGCTTTGCAGTCGGCTTCGGGTATGGTATGCCCACGATGATGACCATCTCCAGGCTCTCGTCCGGAAAATCGAGTCCCTCGCCTATCCTTCCGCCGATTACTGAAAAAAAGACAGAGCCCCTGACAGATTTGAAGCGTTCCACGCACTCCATCAGTTCGATCTGTTTCATATCCTTCCTCTCCACGAGCGTCTGGGTGTCCATGCGTCGTTCGATGTTAAGCGCCAGCAGCGAATCAAGCAGGCCGTACGACGGCACGAATACAATCGTGTTTCTGTGCACACTGTTGCACACGTCGACAATCCTGTCCGCAATGGCTGCTATCATGCCGGCATCACGGGCTATGACCTCGTAACGCGTCGTCATGTCGTCCACGTACACTATTTTCCTGTTTTCGGCAGGAAAGTCGGAAGGCACGGAGAGCAGTATGCTGTCTTCCGGCAGCTGAAGCAGCGTTCTGTAGTCGGGAAGCGAACCGAGCGTGCCGGACATGTGTATCGTGACGTAGGCGTCCTGCAGAGGAGCGGCAGCGATGGCAGGATCGAGGCAGTAGACCTCGAGCGACGGGTTGTCTCCGCCGTTCACCACCTTGACGTGATGTCCGGGCTCCGCCTCCGTCCAGAAGCGAATGAAATCGCCCATCGATCTTATATAGGAACGCGGCAGTCTGCCCTTTTTCAGTTTTGCATCCCTGACAAGATCGCCCTGGTTCGAGAGCGTCGCTGCGATTGCAGAGAAAGATCGCGAATTGACGCCGAGTTCCTCCATGAGCCTCATTTCAAACTCTTCGGGCGGAACAAGGCCGTCCTCGTCCAGAACATAATCTGCCGAGATGGCCCTGATTGCAGTTTCCACTATCTCCGAAAGATCACGTATGCTTACGCCTGAGATTATTTCCGGGTCACCATATTCTTCGGCCTCGTTGCGCATGCCCTGCGCGGATCTCACGCCGAATTTGACGCTCTCGATCTCGCGCAGATAGTCCGGCAGGTTGTGTGCCTCATCGAGTATGATGATCAGCTGTCCCGTCTGCGTGCCCATCCATTCGAGGAGCCTTCTGCGTATGAAAGGATCAAAAAAATAGATGTACGGGGCAGTGACGACATCTGCGTCGGCGAGAAACGATTTCGACATTTCGTACGGGCACATCTGCATGGCCATGCATCTTTCCGTCACCTGTTCGGCGTCCGGCATCTCCTCCCTAAGCCACTTCGACAGATGCTGCCTGTCTGCGTTGAGCAGCCCATAGTAGTAGGGACAACCTTCGTGCTCCGATTTTGTCCTCTCCTTGAGGTAGCCGCAGTACGCGGACAGTTCGTCGGCGCTCCCGGAACGCATCTCGTCATCCTGTCTCGCCAGGAGGCATCCGTTATTCCTGCCCTGTATTGCGATTCCGAGCACATTCCTCCTCTGCTTTATCATGCGGAGCTCGCGCATGACCTGGCGCTGCTGCGAATTGGTTCTTGTCAGGTAGAGTATCTTTCTGGTCCCCATACTGTCAACTGCGGCGGAAAGAACGCTCGCCGTCTTGCCGCTGCCGGTAGGACTCTCCATTATGATGTGCCTCCCGGTTGTGAGCGCGTCAAACACGCCGTGCATCATCCTGATCTGACCGGTTCTCGGAACGTAGGGAAATGATGTGCCGGCCGCTCCACCGGCACTGTTCTGTCCGTTCATCGATGCATCCTGCCGCAGAAGTTCAGGCCGCTCTGATTATATACCTATGCCTGAGGTGGCAGCATCCAGCCTTGCGCAAAACACTAGTGCGCCGGCGTCATTTCCTCACAGGAAGCTGTCTGGACATGCCCCAGACGTCGTCCGGAACATTGTCGTAAATGGATGTGTCGACACTGGTGACGTCCTCTTTTATTTCTGTGCCGTTTATCAGTGCCCATATCCTTTCCTTCCGGAAGAGCCAGTAGTGGATACGCCACTCCCTTCCGTCGTAGAGTGTTGTCTCCTCTCTCTCCGTCGTGAGTATGCCGCTGTCCTCGAGCATATAAAACGCATCCCTGTCCTCAGGTTCGAGCATGTTGTCAATAATCCTCTCGCTGTATCCGAAGAAGTTCATCACGTGCTGTGCCATAGCCATGGCCTGCTCTGCCGGCATGTCATTCCTGTCTATGCTGTTCCTTATCGCCACGCTGAGATTGTCGACAGTCAGTGTTCTGTCCCTAATCGAATTCCCCTTGGAATCAGCCATTTAAATTTTCACCCTGTCATGACGTGCAGAAATATTATCGCGATTCTGTTGCGTATGGGTTTTTAGCATTTTTATGTATATAAACGTTCCTCATGATTTCCAATCGGTCCCCAGCCTCACTGTCCGCATGTGGTTCTTTCAACAGCGCTCGTGACTGCACGCTGATATTCCGCTCGCCGCACACGGCGCGATACGACGACTGGAACGGCTCTCAGATCAGCCTCATGGTGGCAACAAACACGAGGCCGGCTGCAATAAAGTAGCCAAGTCTCGCGTACTCGCTCGCATCCCTTTTCATGATGCCGGCTGTAAAGAGCACGGCCAGTATGATGAAATTCCCGAATGCGCTCAGGACGAGCGAAGTCTGATATCCTGCGCTACCGGCACCGGCTGCGAAACCCCCGGCCGCAACATATACTATCTCCGCAATGAAATCCAGCAGCAGCCCGAACAGCACTAGTGCAATGATAACGGTGGTATGTGTTGCCGTCTCTATCAGTGAAGCCATTTCCTTTTCCAAGGGCACTCGTCCTTCCCCGACGGAAGTGCCGCTGCCCGAAGGCTGATTCGCGGTCATTGACCAAATCCCTCCAAACATTATGTTTGACGCTGTATATAATACAGAATCAATAAATTATTTATAAGCGCAAGCGCGGGATTCCACGCCAGTCCGAAAACTAGTGCAACTGCTCCTGTAAACTGTTGTGACGCATTGTTCGGGACGTCTGCTGTCTGTTCAGTTAACTTTCCCGCCGTTAGGCCGTATGCTGCCTTCGTTCACGACATTAATCATTTCATTCCTTTTGAAGAATGCCTCGACAACTTCGACGACTTCCTTCCCGACCCTGTTCTGTGCCTCGCGCGTCTGTGCACCGATGTGCGGCGTCATTACGACCGCCGGAAGCTGCGAAAGAGCCGGGTTTATCGCAGGCTCGCCTTCATAGACATCAAGACCAGCGCCGGCCAGTTTCCCGCTCTTCACCGCTTCCACCAGCGCAACAGTATCGACCATTTCGCCGCGCGCAGTGTTTATCAGTATGGCGCCGTGCTTCATTTTGGCCAGCTCTCCAGCACCGATGAGATGGACGTTTCCGGCCATCATGGATGCATGCAGACTGATGATATCGGACTCCGCCAGCAGCGTTTCCATAGACACGAGCTTTGCACCTACAGTGTCTGCCACGTCCTGTCTGAGGAACGGGTCACTTGCGATTACTGTCATCTGGAATGCTCTCGCCCTCCTGGCCACTTCTCTTCCCACACGTCCCAGCCCGATGATGCCAAGAACCTTTTCGCTAACCTCGGCTCCGGTGAATTTGAGCGTTTCCCATTTTCCATCGTGCATCGATGCGTTCGCCTGTCCAGCCTTTCTGCTGATCATGAGCATGAGTGTGAATGCAAGTTCCGCCGCTGACACCACATTTGCCCAGGGCGTGTTTGCTACCGCTATGTTCATGCCGCTCGCAGCCGCTATGTCGATATTGTCTGTGCCGACACCCGCCCTCACAATGAGCTTCGCATTTTGCGCACTGCCTATGAGTTTACCAGTGAGTTTGGTCCTGCTCCTGACGATTATGCAGTCGTAGTCCCCGATGATGCTCGGGAGCTGGTCTGCCGTTATGCCGTTCCTGAAATCCACTTCAAAACCGTCGATCGACTGCAGCGCCCGCACATATTTTTCATCAACGGCATCTGTTATCAGTATTTTCGTCATGCTGTCACCTCTGTCAGAGAGTCGAGCAGGCCGCCCATCTCCTCTGTGGTCAAATCCCCCATGTGCCCAATCCGGAATGTCTTCGATTTCAGTTTTCCGTATCCCTCTGCAATCTGGTACCCGCGTTTCGCGAGGCCCTCGTCAATCTGTTTAAAATCCATGCCGGAAGTGTTGTTGACGCATGTTATGGTGTTGGAGTGGAATCCCTCCTGCGAGAATAAGCTCATGTGGTCAGAAGCCCACTTTCTGGCCATCTCAGCCATCCTGAAGTGCCTGTCTGCCCTCTTCTGCATGCCCTCATCCTTTATCCTGTCGAGCTGATAGTCCAGTGCGTAGAGCAGCGAAATCGGCGGTGTGGTCGGAACGAGATCGCGATCGGCGAATTCCTTTATTTCCACGAGATCGAGGTATCTCCCCCTGTCGCCCACGCCCTTGGCCTTCTCGAGCAGTCTTTCCGAAACGACTGCTATCGCCATGCCGGGAGGCAGCGCAAGTGCCTTCTGGGTGCCGAACAGCAGAAGATCCGGTTTCACCGACTTCATGTCTATTATGTTCCCGAAGGCGGAGGTCACAGCATCAACCATCAGAAGAACGTCGGGTGTCTTTCTCAGATGTGCAGCTATGCTTTCCAGTGGATTCATGACGCCCGTGGAAGATTCGTTGTGCGTGACTGCCACTGCCTCGACCCCATCTGCAGCGCTGCCGATGAGCTCCGGCACAATCGCCTTTCCCCATTCTGTCGAGACCACAGCAGCTGTTTTGCCGTTGCTTCTGGATATTTCCACCCATCGCTCGGCGAAGGATCCGCAAGTCAGGTGCAGTATGTTTCTGGAAACAGCGCTTCTCACTCCTGCTTCCATTGCCCCTGTGGATGAGGCTGGAATAAGAAAGATATCATTCTCCGTGCCGAGCAGTTCCTTGAGCCTTTCGACCACGGAATGGTGGAGTTTCTTGTAATCGGAACTGCGATGCGTGATCATGGGTTTAGTCATCGCTTTGAGAACATCCCTTCTTACCTCTACCGGCCCCGCAGTGAAAAGAAGCCTATCCAACGTATCCACCATAATTCTGCAAACTGGAGGACTAGTTATATCTTGCGCATAATTGACAGTGCGCCACTGCCGCCCGCCAAAGTGCGCTGAATGAGGGCGGGCGCCGGAACACTGCGTTCTGCGGAGAGTGCATTTCAGATTCTCTTCATCTTTCCCAGGACGGGTTCATAGATCATTCCCTTGTCCAGAAGGCCCTCAACTGCTTCCGAAAGGCGTTCTGCCGTCAGCTGTTTTTCCAGAGCCATTTTTTCCACATCCTCCCACTGTGCCCCCCTCGGATCGGAATCGTCAAGACTCCCTATTATGTGCAGTATCGTGCTCTCGTCCTCGGTCAGCTCATCGCCGTCTGGCGGTTCAGCAACCGCCTGCGTCACGATCGGTGCAACAGCGGCATCCTCTACGCCCCCTATGGAACGCAGTGCTTCCACAACAACGCCGCGGTATGCGTCGAAATCAGCCTTCCCATAGTGTTCCAGAGCCAGTATCGCGCCCTCGGCATATCTTCTCGAAATACCGAGTCTTGCGAGTGCATCGGCATTTGGCGGAGAGAGTTCCAGCGCAGACTTGCAGGCGTCAATCCTTCTGAGCGTCTCTCTGCATGTCTCGTAAGTCCAGAAATCCCTCTGCTCCTGTGTAATCCTGGCGATGCTTTCCACCCTGACGGAGACGTAGACCGCTCCCTCCTCTGTCGTAAATGACCGTGCTTTGCCTACTGCCGCGACGAAAGCCGGCGGCTCTATGGACTGCAGGGATCTGGAGGCGCCCTGCTGATACTGGCCGGCGGAGATTCTGAAAGTTCCTGTCGGGTCTGCAATCTGTGCATTGTACATTGTCCAGTTTTCGCCCTTGTTCTCCTCAACCTCCGTGAGCACACCGGCAATCATCATCCTGCTCACCTTCGCGCCCAGCGGCGTCACTATGTAGACCGTGCTCTTCTCCTCGCCCTCTCGCACCTCATAATTGGAGGAGCTGAATTCCGCGGCAAACAGTCTGTGTGCCATCTCACGCACCCTCACATCCCCAGGGATTGAATCACCTCCTGATACAGTGCGGAAGCCTTCTCCTTCACATCGGCGGTGCTGCGTGAGGCATTTCGGCAAGTCATGCTCAAACCGAAATCATCGCTGAACACATTGCCGTTGAAATTCATTCGTGCAAAGAGGAGTTTTTCTGCTACGTCTGAAATGACCGCATCCTGGCTCAGCGTCTCCTCGGCTCTCTTCCTGGCATCGTCAAGCGTCATGCCTGTGAGCGCTTCAGACAGCTCCCGGTGGAGTCCAACTGTCATCGAACCAGTTCCGTCGTCCACCACCATGCTTATGCGGAAGTCAGGTACGCCTTCCACCCTTCCATGCGTCCTGCATTCCCCTGCTCTCGTTGCCCTTCCACATTGAGGGCATCTGAAAATGAATCCAGTTCCCGGCCTTATTTCTATGATAGTCCCGCTGACAGTAGCATCCATTGCGCCCCCCCTTTCGGCAAGTGCGCCGATGTCGAATGACTGTGACCCCTCTTCGCGTATCGCGACCGCCTTCATCTCTGCCGCAATTTCAGACTTTTCATCGAATTTCAGCTGGGGAATGCCTTTCCATGACCGGACGTAGGCACCGGAGATCGTGACGCTCTGCCCTTCGGAGTGGGGAAAGTCCCTCCATCCCGTAAAGGCAATTCTGCCGGTCTCGTCGGCGAGCGTGCCGGAGAACATGACGCTCTTCCGGCCCTGCGTTTCGATCTCCTTTCTCTCAACATTAATAATCCGTCCTGTGACTGTAACATTTCCCATGCCGTCCCTCAGTTCCATGATTGTGCATTTCCTGGGAGTGCCGAATCTGGCAACGCTGGGCAGATCTACGTCAGTGGCTATTTCCACCGCTGTCCGTTCGCTGAAGTTCAGCTGTATTTCGCCATTCCTCTCCCTGCTGTAAGCCCCTGAAAGTTTCACGACGTCCCCTTTCGACAGGCCGAAGTCTTTCCAGGCGGTGAAACGCAGCGTCTTGGTTTCATCGCCGATGAGTCCGTAATGTATGTTAATGTCACGTCCGTTGCTCACGATCTTCTTCGGTGTAATGGAAATGATCTTGGCTACTGTCGTCACATCCGCGTCGTTCGGTCCGATGTCCTTCATTTTCTTCGGCTCTCTTGACCAGTTCTCTATCCTTTCCTTAATCACTATTTTCGAACGCGATGACATATTGAGCTGTGGCCTGTCCCTGTATGAGGTTGCGTATGCATTTCTGACCGAAATGATGTCGCCCTTGCGGATTTCCGTTTTACCGTAATCCCAGACAGTGAATGGCATACTGCCGGTCGCATCCTCCAGCAGTCCTGAAAGGAGGACGCGCTTCTGTCCCTCAATATCAATCTCCCTGGTGCTGGCATAGACCACTCTGCCGCTTGTGTCCAGTCCATTTTCTCCTGCAGAAATTTCTGCAAGGTTTTTTTCCACTCCCATGGAGAGGGCATCCGGATCGCCGCCGTACTTCTTCACGATACTTCGCTTAGCGGAAGGCAGGGACACTCTGTACTGATTCACGTACAGTTCCAAATCCTTCAGCAGCGCATCTTTTTCCACTTTGCCGCCAAGTGCGGTATGCATGTCTTCGACATGACTGTTCATTTCCGATTCCAGGCAAATCACCTACTGTCTGCGGTAGAGTGCATTGGAATTATTTAAACGAATCAAGCGGGTGGCCGAAACATCACGCCGGTCACTCGCTGAAAGAGTTGCCGGCGGGGTAATGTGCTTTCAGATGTTCCAGCAGCGCTTCTCTGCTCCTTCTCAGATGAGATTCGAACCATGTCTTTACAACATCGGCAAGCACTTCGTGAAACTTGTTCCCGTTGAAACTTCCAATGGGCACGTCGTAAAGCACGTACTGGCCGAATATCCTCTTCCACCCGCTGTATTTGTAGTAGTGCTCTCCTTCGAAGTATTCAAAAGTCATTCTCACGTAGAAATGTCCGTCGTGCGTATGATAGAACAGTTTGAGTCTGTCGCCCATGCGCCCCTCTTCGGTCGTCCTGTCTGTGAGTTCGATGGAGTTTACAGAGCCAAACCGGAAATCATCCCTTATCGACCAGTCGTCCGGGAATTCTTTGAATCTGAGGAATTCGCTGTACTCAGGCTGAAGGGAGAAATGAATGTTCAGCTTGTTGAACCGCAGCCAGATCTTCCAGAAATCCTCCATAGCCATACGGCTGATTTCCGCCTTAGCCCTGGTCAGTTCCACGACATCATTCTTGATTGTCGCTGTCTTTCTGTCAAGCTCCGCTTCAAGTGCTTCAAACCAGTCGTCATCCCTGGGTTTCGGTTTGCTCGGCATCCTTATCTCTCGCTACTGAATTGAGTCTGTATATTTAAGACACTTTAAGACTTCTTCCGTGATGGCTAGTGCATTCGAGTCGGGAAACATTTAAATCTGAATCATGAATTCAATCTTATGTCCTCACCGAAGATCAGCAAGATTCTGGAAGAGTACGATGTTTCTGATGTAACCGTTGCGACATTGTGCTCGCACTCATCGCTTCAGATATTTCATGGCGCAAAGAAAGAGGGTCTCAAGACACTTGGAATCGCGGTCGACAGGGATACCAAGTTTTATGACGCGTATCCTCTCGCGAAACCTGACGAATTCCTCAGGGTAAAAAACTACAGGGATATCGAGGAACTGGAGGACGAGCTTGTCAGCAGGCATGCGATTCTCGTTCCGCATGGTTCGTTCGTCGAGTACATGGGCGCGGACAGGTTTTCAAAATTCGGCGTACCAAGCTTTGGAAACAGGGAAGTGCTCAAGTGGGAATCCGACCGGTCAACACAGAGAAAGTGGCTCACCTCTGCGGGCATCATGATGCCTGAGGAGATAAGCGATGCAAGAATGATAGACAGGCCGGTTCTTGTAAAATACTCAGGCGCAAAAGGCGGACGCGGCGCATTCATAGCGAAGGATTACATGGAATTCAAGATGGCAATCGACTATTCGCAGAAGTACACGATACAGGAATATGTGCTCGGAACTCGTTATTACTTCCATTACTTCTATTCTCCCCTGAGCAGTGAAGGGTACAAAATGAATGGTGGTGGAACGCTGGAAATGCTGTCCATCGACAGAAGGGACGAATCGAACATAGATGAGTTGTACAAACTCGGCTCTGTCGAAGAACTGAAACGCCTCGGTTTCTTTCCCACATTCGTAGTGACCGGAAACTATCCCGTTGTCGTCAGGGAGAGCCTGCTTCCAAAGGTCTTCGAAATGGGTGAGGCCACAGTATCCAAGTCCCAGGAACTCTTCGGCGGCCTCGTGGGACCGTTTGCGCTTGAGACAATCGTGACGGACAAACTGGAGATTAAGGTGTTCGAAATATCCACAAGGATTGTCGCAGGAACCAATCCGTTTGTCGGCGGCTCTCCTTATTCGGAAATGATGGCGCCGGGTCTCTCTACCGGAAGGCGCATTGCCCGGGAGATCAAACTGGGATTCTCGACGGGCAGGATCGGAGAGGTAATCTCGTGAGAGCGCAGCCATGGTGAATCTGATTGTAGCGGAAGCGGAACTCGAGCTTATTCCCGAGGAGATAGCGCGCCGTCCTGCCGCCAGAGCAAGCGCGGGACGCAGAAACAGGAGGGCAGAAGAGTGCCTGCTGGATTCAAGCCTGCACCATTCGGCGATGAAGGGTCTGAGTGATGCGGAACGCAGGGGCAGGCCGGACATAGTGCATTTCTGTCTCCTTCTCGCACTGGATTCAAGCATCAACAGCTCGGGAAAACTGAGGACATTTGTTCATACACGCAACGACATTGTCATCGGGTTCGACCGTACTGCAAGGCTTCCGCGAAATTACGGGCGGTTCACAGGACTGATGGAAGAGCTCCTTTTGAACGGACGGATCGGCACCGGGGACAGAACACTTGCTTCGGTGCGGGAAATGTCGCTTCCTGCGCTTGTTTCAGAACTCGGAGCAGATGCGTTTATTTTCAGCAGGGAGGGCAGGCCCGATCACAACCTCTCCTGCATCTCACGAGAGGCTGATACGACCCTGATTATCGGCGGCTTTCCGCACGGAGATTTCAATCCGGGCACAACAAAATTTCGGCACGACGAGCTTTCGCTCAGCGGAGAGCGCCTGATGGCATGGACCGCTGTTTCACTGATCCTGTCGCACTATCACACGTATCGCCCAATCCGGGAAACCGCCATTTGACAGGATTGTGTCCGTCAAATAGATGAAAAAAAGAGATGAAAATATAAATCGCCGGTCAGTGTCATGGTACAATACAGGGTAGTATATCATGTCTGGAAACAACGACGACTCGGCCCGGCGCCTTTCAATAGAGGATCGGACCGGCCTCGACTCCTACGATTTCGGTTCAAACGATTTCATCAGGGTCGATACGTCGGTCTGCAGAACATGCGAAACGAAACCATGCCTCTACGTCTGTCCGGCAAAGGTATACAAGACTGACGGTGCAGGGGAGCTGGTATACAACCCGGAAGGCTGCATGGAACTTGGTGCCTGCGTAATAGTGTGCCGCCATATCGGGAAGGGCGCCATTCAGTGGAAATATCCGGAGGGCGGAAAAGGCATAGCCTATCACTATGGCTGATCGCCCGAAAGGATGTGGCGCATTTAGCTATTGTCTATTCTTCCCCGCATGCAGGGTTTTGGTGAAAGCAAAATGACCGCCGGTAGAATCGTAGTCAGGAAGGCCGACAGAAAGGACGGCGCAGCTTTCGCGGATCTCGTCAGGAGTCTCGCAGAGTACGAACGCCTGCCACTGCCTGAGGATGAGCAGCTTCGCAGAATTAGAGAGCATGCCTTCGGTCGGAAGAAGCTGTTTGAGCTTCTCATCGCATACAGTGGAAAGGAGGCTGTGGGGTACACCGTCTTCTTCATGACTTACTCGACATTTCTAGCCAGGCCCACGCTTTTCATCGAGGACATATTCGTCAGGGAGGAGTTCAGACGTTCCGGTGCCGGTTCTTCCATGTTTCTGAAGCTCATAGGCATCGCGAAACGTAGAAAATGCGGGAGGATCGAGTGGATGGTTCTCTCATGGAACAGCCTGGCCATAGGTTTCTACGAACGGATTGGCGGCAAACGGCTCGAGGGATGGTTGCCGTTCAGACTGATCGAGGGCGATTTTTCCGGCGCGGAAGAAACACTCAGGAGAAGACTCGGCAGGAAGCCGTCAGGCGCCGAGGGGGAGATTTGAACTCCCGAGTCGCAGAGCGACACGAGCTGACTGTCGTAAACATTCCAGGCTCGCGCCTTACCGGGCTGGGCCACCTCGGCTCCGGGCATTGTAATCTTGAAATCGTATTTAATGAAAGTGTCTGCATTCCGCTGCAAAGCACTGCTTTAACCTCTGTACATGCGCGCCGATATGCCGTTCCAGAATCACAAGGCTCAGGTGGGTGCAACCTGAGGTAACTTCTCAACGCATGCTTTCCATTAACTGAGGGACATTGTCAGCTTTTCCCTGATTTTCAGTTTACTGAACATTTATTGCCAGGTACGGCATTGCAGTGCCTGTGCTAGCATATAAGTCAGTAACGCAAA